>NZ_JCALCX010000019.1:0-128363 GCF_059812565.1 Mycobacterium sp. NGS49
TGTTGTCGCCGAGGTTGCCCAGGCCGAAGTTGCCGTCGCCTCGGTTGCCCAGGCCGAAATTTCCATCGCCGACGTTGCTGAATCCGATGTTGCCGAGGCCGATGTTGGCCAGACCGACATTGGAGAGTGCGCTGTTGTTGAAGAACCCGGAGATGTCGGTCCCGATGTTGCCCAGGCCGGAGATGTTGGCCGGCGTCGCCAGGTTCAGCGTGCTGGTGTTGAAGAACCCGGAGACGGTGTTGCCCAGGTTGGAGATACCTGAGACCAGCCCGCCCAGGTTCTTGTATCCCGAGATTCCGGGTGCACCCGCGTTGAGCAGGCCGGACATATTGGCACCGGTATTGCCGAAGCCGGATACCGTACCCGGCCCGCTGTTGAAGAATCCCGACGACGGTACGTCTGTCCTGTTCCCGAATCCGGGGCCCGTCGGAATGTCGATGAACTGCAGCCTGATCGGCAGCAGCCCGCCGCTGCCGTTGATGTCGATGAACGGTTGTAGCGCTTGGGAACCGATCTCGATGCCCATGTTGGGCAGCCGAAGCCTGATCTCCGGGATCGTGATGGGGTTCACCGTCAGAACGTTGGCGACTGGTTGGTCGAAGAACGTGATGTCGGCGGAGATCGCCGGCAGCGAGAAGCTCTGGACTGTGACGGTGCCCAGCCTGCCGGTGATCGGGATGTAGAGGTGGATCGGTATGTGCAGCTTCACCGGGATGGCGGTGTCCGGAATGCTTTCGGAAGCTTCGATACCCCACAGGCCCTGAAAGTCGCCGCGCCAGAAGAGGCCGTTGCTGTAGTTGCCCGCGTTCAGTGCGCCGGTGTTCACGTTCCCCGAGTTCGCGAACCCGGTGTTGTAGTTACCGGTGTTCCACCAGCCGGTGTTGTAGGAGCCGGGGTTGAAGCCGGCGGTGTTGAAGTCCCCGCTGTTGAAGCTGCCCGAGTTGTAGTTGCCGGTGTTGCCGAGGCCGGTGTTGACCATGCCGGCGTTGAAGAAGCCGGTGTTGACATCGCCCGGGTTGAAGAAGCCGGTGTTGACGGCGCCGGTGTTGCCGATCCCCCAGTTGCCGGTACCGGAGTTGCCGATGCCGACGTTGCCGCTGCCGGAATTGAAGAACCCGGCATTGTTGGTGCCGGAATTGAACAGCCCGGTGTTACCGGTGCCCGAGTTCAACCCGCCGGCGAGATCGACGCCCTGCCGGTTGTCACCGGTCAGGCCGACACCGATGGAGTTGTTCCCGGTGTTGGCCAGGCCGATGTTGGAGTTGCCGGTGTTGGCCACACCCTGGTTGGCGTTGCCGGCGTTGCCGAAGCCGATGTTGAAGCTGCCCACGTTGGACAGTCCGACGTTGTTGTCGCCGAAATGGCCGAGGCCGATGTTGAAGTCGCCGAGGTTGGCCAAGCCGAAGTTGTTGCTACCGAGGTTTCCGAAGCCGATGTTGTTGTCACCGGTGTTTCCGAACCCGATGTTGTTCTCACCGACATTGCCGAACCCGATGTTGTTGTTGCCGACATTGGCCAAGCCGAGATTGAGCACCGCCACCATGGGAGGGGGTAGCTGGCTGTAGAACGCGCCCGCGAGGTTGGCGCCGACGTTGTACAGACCCGAGACGTTGGCGGCTGCCCCGATGCCCGTGTTGTACAGGCCCGACACCGTGTCGCCCAGGTTCGCCACTCCCGAGAGCAGCGAGCCGTAATTGTTGAAGCCCGAGACGCCGAGCGAAGCGTTTTGAAAGCCGGAGATGTTGGCGCCGAAGTTGGCGAAGCCCGACACCGTGCCCGGGCCACCGTTGAAGAATCCCGATGACGGCAGGGCGCTGGAGTTGAAGAAGCCGCTGCCCGCCTTGTACTCGAACAACGTCCATTTCGCGGGTCCGATACTGGCCGTGGCCGGGATGAACACCTTGGTCGACCCGTCCACGGCGCCGACGTTGAACACGACCTCGGGACCGATGACCCGCACCTGCGGGATGGTCATGCTTGCGATCGTGACCGCCTCGATCGGCAGCGGCGGGATGATGCCCAGGTCGATGTTGAAGCCGAAGGCAAAGTCCGACAGGGTTATTCCGCTGAAGAAGGCATCGGTGAAGGTGGCCGTTATGGGGATGTTGATGGGCGCTTCCACGGTGACGTGGGCGGGAATCTCGGTCAACTCGATCGCGTAGCCGACACTCCAGTGACCCTGTTGATCGCCGCGCGAGATGAGGCCATTGCTCATGTCACCGGTCATGAATGCGCCGGTGCCGATATTGCCCGAGTTGGCGAAGCCGGTGTTGTAGTCGCCGGTGTTGTAGAAGCCGGTATTGAAGTCGCCGGGATTGGTGATGCCGGTGTTGGTACTGCCCGTGTTGTACAGCCCGGTGTTGAAGTTGCCCGCGTTGGCTACGCCGGCGTTGACGAGGCCCGCGTTGAACAAACCGGTGTTCGTGCTGCCGGTGTTGCCGATTCCGGTGTTGTAGCTGCCGGAGTTCCCGATGCCGAAGTTGCCGGTGCCCGAGTTTCCGATTCCGATGTTGCCGGTGCCGGAGTTGAACAGGCCGATGTTGCCGGTGCCCGAGTTCAGTGCGCCGATGCCGAATTGGCCGTTGCCGGTGAGCCCGATGCCGATGTTGTTGCTACCGGTGTTGCCGAAGCCGATGTTGCCGTCGCCGGTGTTGCCCCAGCCGTAATTCCGGCTGCCGGTGTTTCCGGCGCCCACGTTGCCGCTGCCGGCGGTCAGTCCGGGGCCCGCGTTGCCGAGGCCGACGTTCGCGTCGCCGATATTGGCGCTGCCGAAGTTGCTGTCGCCGACGTTGCCCAGGCCGAAGTTTGCGTCTCCGAGGTTACCGCTACCCAGGTTGAGGTCACCGGTGTTGCCGCTGCCGAAGTTCCACGCCCCGCTGTTGGCCAGACCGAAGTTCAAGATCGGCCCCGCCGGGGTGTTGAATACCCCGGACATGTCGACGCCGAGGTTGAAGATGCCCGAGACATTGGCCGCGCCGGCGTTCAGCAAGCTGGTGTTGTAGACGCCCGACATGGTGTCGCCGAGGTTGGCGATGCCGGACAGCAGCGAACCGTAGTTCAGCAGGCCGGAGCTTCCCACCGCTCCGTCGAACGCACTGTTGAAGACGCCCGAAACGTTGGCTCCGAGGTTTGCCAGCCCCGATACACCGCCGCTTCCGGAATTGAAGAAGCCCGATGACGGGTTGGTAGTCGAATTCCCGAAACCCGGCGCCGCGGGGATCCGCAAGAAGATGATCTCGCCCTTTTCCAGCGCGCCGAAGATGTTGATCGGGATGTTGATGGAGGGTCCGCCGATGGTGATTGTCACCGCGGGCGTGGTCAGCGAGGAGGCCCCGAGAATGATCGGGCCGAAGAACAGCACACCGCCGGGTGTGTCGTCGGTCGGCAGGATGTTGGTCTTCGGGATGATCTGCCCGTCCACGGTCAGCGGAATCACCTGGCTCGGGATGTTGATGACCTGGTTTATCGGGATGACCATCGACTGGTTTATCGGCAGTTCGGGTGTCTCGTAGGAGAGGTCGATGCCGAAATGACCGGCGTTGTCGAACTCTTCAAAGAACCCGTTGTTGAAGTTGCCGGTGTTGAAGAAGCCGGTGTTGACGTTCCCCGCGTTGTAGCCGCCGGTATTGGTGTTGCCGACGTTGTAGCTGCCGGTGTTGGTGTTGCCCACGTTGAAGCCGCCGGTGTTGAAGCCGCCGGCGTTGTACCAGCCCGTGTTGTTGTTGCCGACGTTGCCGAACCCGGTGTTGATGTTGCCGACATTATTGAAGCCGGTATTTCCGATGCCCGGATTCTGGATTCCGGTGTTCTGGATCCCTGCGTTGAGCAAGCCCCAGTTCCCGGTCCCAGAGTTCCCGATCCCGACGTTCCCGGTGCCAGAATTGAACAGCCCGACGTTGCCCGTGCCGGAGTTGAACAGGCCGAAGTTGGCCGCCCCTGAGTTCAGGCCGCCGATGCCGATCTGACCGTCGCCGGCGAGGCCGATGCCGACGCTGTTGTTGCCGGTGTTCGCGAATCCGATGTTGTTGCTGCCGGTGTTCGCGAAACCCTGATTGAAGCTGCCTGCGTTAGCCCATCCCAGGTTGTTGGCGCCCAGGTTGGCCCAGCCGATGTTGGAACCGCCCAGGTTGCCGGATCCGACGTTGAACGATCCGATGTTCGCGCTGCCGAAGTTCTGGTTCCCGATGTTGCTGGAGCCGAAATTGAGGTTGCCCAGGTTGGCTGCCCCCAGGTTCGAGTTGCCGAGATTTCCGAAGCCCAGGTTTGCGTTGCCGAGATTGCCGTTCCCGACATTCGTGTTGCCGAGATTGCCCAGGCCCAGGTTGTTCACACCGGAGTTTCCCGGCGCCTCCGGACCGCGGAAGAAGCCCGCCACATTGCTGCCACTGTTGAACACACCGGAGATGAAGGCGGTCGTCGTAATCGGTTCGAAGCTGACATTCTCCAGGCCGGACACCGTGTTGCCGATGTTGAAAAAGCCGGAGGCCAGCACCCCGCTATTGGAGAACCCGGAATTGGTGCCGATCGCATCCAGGGCCGCGTTGAGGAAACCGGAAGTAGCCGCTCCGGTGTTACCGAAGCCGGATGCGCTCCCGGTGCCGCTGTTGAAGAATCCTGACGACGGAACGGTGGTGGAGTTGCCGAGGCCGGTACCACCCAGAAACAGGCCCTGGAAATCGCCCCGCCACAGCGCACCGTTACTGAAGTTGCCGCTGATGAAGACGCCGGTATTGACATTGCCGGAGTTCGCGACGCCAGTGTTGTAGCTGCCGGTATTGAAGTAGCCCGTGTTGACGTTGCCCGGGTTGAAGCCGCCGGTGTTGGTGCTGCCTGGATTGAAGCTGCCGGTGTTGTAGTTGCCGGCGTTGCCGAATCCGGTGTTGGCTATGCCGGAGTTGAAGAAGCCGGTGTTGGCATCGCCGGAGTTGCCGATGCCGGTGTTGTAGCTGTGCCCGGAGTTCCCGATACCGAAGTTGCCGGTACCGGAGTTTCCGATACCGATGTTGTTGCTTCCGGAATTGAACAAGCCGATGTTGCCGGTTCCGGAATTCAGTCCGCCGATGCCGAATTGCCCATTACCGGTGAGCCCGATTCCAATGTTGTTGTCACCAGTGTTGCCGAAGCCGATGTTGAAGTTGCCGGTGTTGCCGAATCCCCTGTTGCCGCTGCCGGTATTGCCGATGCCGATGTTGTTCAGCGCGGCCGTCAGCCCGGGCCCGACATTTCCGAACCCGAAGTTTCCGCTACCGAGGTTGCCGCTGCCGTAGTTGGAGCTGCCCCGGTTGCCACTCCCGACATTGCCGCTGCCGATGTTGCCGAAACCGAAGTTGAAGTCACCGAGGTTGGCGTTGCCGATGTTGCCCTGACCACTGTTGGCCAGGCCGAGGTTGCGGAAGCCGAATTGCGTCGCGGCGGCCGCGCCGGCGGGCAGCGCACCCGCCAGGCTCGGTACCGCGGTGAAAGGTGTCAAGGCGGAGACGGCCGCAGCCGCCCCCGCCCGGTAGTCGAACATGGCGGCTACGTCCTGGGCCCACATCTCTTCGTAGTGGCCCTCGGCCGCTGCGATCGCCGGCGCGTTCTGCCCGAAGAGATTGGTCAACACCATCTGCACGACAGCCCGGCGGTTGGCCGCGATGAGCTGTGGATCCACCGTCGCGGCCAGCGCTGCCTCGAATGCGGCCGCGGCCAACCGCGCCTGGATCGCGGTCTGCTCGGCCTGCTCGGCCGCCGCGCTCAGCCACCCAAGGTATGGCGCGGCGGCGCCCGTCATCGCTGCGGCGGCCGGCCCCTGCCACGAGGCACCGGCCAGACCCGCGGTCACCGCACCGAATACGGACGCGGCCGACCCTAGCTCGGTGGCCAGGCTCTTCCAGGCCGCCGCCGCGGCCATCGTCGGGCCAAGGCCTACCCCCAGATACAACCGTGCGGAATTGATCTCTGGGGGTAATACCGCAAAACTCATTGCCCGCCCGTCATTGAAGTCCTGGACCACTGAGGCCACATTGCCGTCCGTCAGCACCTGTCGGGATGGCTGATTATGTAGCAAATGACGGCCGAATGGTCCCGATTTTGCCCCGAAGTCAAATATTTCTGGTCGGCCATCTCGGGGCCGCGCCGATGCAAAGAATTCAACTGATCAAGTGGCTCCGGTGGGGTGACGGCGGCGTTGGCAGGAGTGTGGGCCCGAGTCGCATTCAGGATCGACTCCAGACCGAGTTAAGGCGCACTCCGTCCGTTTCAGAGTTTACGAGTGCCGCTGTATTGAATCCAAAATCGCGGATCTTAGATTCAAAATGATGGCCAGGAATTCGGTGCTCCCGCCGGCGTCCGGTTGCCTGGTCCCTTGACGCGCACCTGGGCCCAGACCCCCTTCGGATACGGTGACAGTTGCTGTCATTCAGGCAGGTCTGCCGTGAGATTGCACGGTCGTTTCGGAGGTGCCGGATGCGCAGCCCGTCCAGTTTCCGTGTCATCCAGTGGGCCACCGGCGGGGTCGGCAAGGCCGCCATCGAGTGCGTGCTCAACCATCCCGAGTTGGAGCTGGCCGGGTGCTGGGTGCACAGCGCCGACAAGAACGGCCTCGACGTCGGGCACATTCTGGGCGCCGACCCGGTGGGGGTTACGGCAACCACCAGCATCGACGAGGTGCTGGCGTTGGATGCCGACTGCGTGATGTACAGCCCCCTGGTACCCAACGACGAGGAAGTCATCGCGATCCTGCGGTCAGGCAAGAACGTCGTGACCCCGGTGGGCTGGGTGTACCCCGACTTGGACAGCCCTCGAGTCCGGGCCATCGCCGACGCCGCGGTCGAGGCCGGGGTCACACTGCACGGTTCGGGTATCCATCCCGGCGGCATCACCGAGCGTTTCCCGCTGATGGTGTCGTCGCTTTCCGCAGCAGTCACCCACGTACGCGCTGAGGAGTTCTCCGACATCCGCACCTACAACGCACCGGATGTGGTGCGCCACATCATGGGATTCGGCGGCCCCCCCGAAGCGGCGGTGCAGGGGCCGATGGCCGGCCTGCTGGAAGCGGGATTCAAGCAGTCGGTACGAATGATCGCCGACCACATGGGTTTTCGGATCGATCCCACCATCAGGACGATCCAGGAGATCGCGGTCGCGACCGGCGACATCGACTACGAACCGGTTGCCATCACCAAGGGAACGGTGGCGGCGCGCCGGTTCCGCTGGCAGGCGATCGCCGACGGAGAACCGGTGATCACCGCGGCCGTCAACTGGCTGATGGGTGAGGACAATCTGGAACCGGCCTGGACGTTCGGCGAACAGGGTGAGCGCTTCGAGGTCGAGATCACCGGTGATCCCAGCGTGAGCCTGACCTTCAAGGGCCTGCAACCACAGACCATCGCCGAAGGGCTGCGCCGCAATCCGGGCGTGGTGGCCACCGCCAATCACTGCGTCAACGCAATTCCCTACGTCTGCCCGGCCGCGCCGGGCATCAAGACCTATCTCGATCTGCCGCTGATCGCCGGGCGCGCATGACGAACCTGGCGGGCCGAGCGCGATGAGTTATTGCTGGTCCAACTTGGCTTCGCCGCAGGTGATTTCGCGTTCCAGCGGTGGATACGCCAGCACGGGACGTCACGCTCGCTGGACCATTACGTGACCGAGGCCATGCAGGCGATCAACAGTTCCTACTGGCAACGCGGTGCCTGGTCGTGAGCGCCGGCTAGGCCGGCAACGCCGCGGGGTTGGCGATGCGCAGCGGTGAGCCCTGCAGCCACGCCACCACAGCCTCCACGGTGTCGGCGTAGAAGGAACCAAGCATTTCGCGGGTCACGTACCCGAGGTGGGGCGACAGCGTGACGTTCGGTAGCTCCCGCAGGGGATGCTCGGCCGGTAGCGGCTCGACATCGAAGACATCGAGCCCCGCCCCGGCGATTCGATTGCCCCGCAGCGCAGCGATCAGGGCCGGCTCATCGACGATCGGGCCGCGAGAAGTATTGACCAGGAAAGCGTTCGGCCTCATCAGCGCCAGCTCGGGTCCGGCGACCAGACCACGTGTGCGTTCGGAGAGCACCACATGGATGGAGACGACGTCGGATTCTGCGAACAGCGCCGCCTTGTCGACCCGGCGGGCGCCGACGGCCGACGCCGCCTCGTCGGTGAGGTTCTGGCTCCAGGCGATCACCTCCATGCCGAAGGCTTTGCCATACCCGGCCATCCGCCTGCCCACCCGGCCAAGACCCAGCAGTCCCAGCGTCCTGCCGTGCAGCGTCATCCCGGTCGTCGTCTGCCACGCACCGGCACGCATGCGCCGGTGCTCCTCGGCCAGATTGCGCACCGTCGCGATCAGCAGCCCCCATGCCAGCTCGGGCGTAGCGTCGCGGACAGCGGCAAATCGGGGATGGGCGAAGTCCGAGTGCGCGACCAAGACGCCGCGCTCGGTGGCCGCGGCCAGGTCCAGGTTGGGCAGGCTCCGGCCGACGATGGTGATCAACTTCAGGTTCGGCAGCCGCTCGATGAGGGTGCGGGGCAGCGCCATGCGCTCGCGCATGGTGCATACCACGTCGAACGGCCGCAGCAACTCGGCTGCCTGTTCCTCGCGCAGGTGCCGGCCGAAAACCGTGATCCGGGCCCGTTCCTGCACCGCGGCCCAGTCGGCGAGTTCCAGCGCGGCACCCGCATAGTCGTCGAGTATCGCCACCTGTGGCGTGCGGGCCGGCGTCAATGCTCTTCCTGGTGCGCGGCCGGGAATTGCGGCCCCCGCTGTGGGCCCGCGTAGTGTCGCCACGCCTCCCGCGTGCTGTCGTGCAGGCCCGGAACCAGGCGAGGATGGGGACCGTCGATGACCAATGCGGCCTGGTCGCCGGAATACGGCGCCCAGCCGGGCGCACCCGTCCGCACGAATCGGATCCAGCGTTGTTGCACGAAGTCGCGCACCGACTCATACCGCCGACGCTCGCCGATCGTGAGCAGTTGCAGGGCCGGCATTTCAGAGCCGAACGCCATCGGCACGTCGGTGGCATGGATGGCGCCCATGCCGATCCATCGCAACACCGACGGGGCGTAGTCGAGGCGGTAGAGGTACGTCGGCGCGTGGCGGGCGTGTCCCTCGGCCACCGCAATCATCGGCCGCACGAAGAAGCAGTCGGTGGCCAGCCGGATCAATGCCGACGGGCTCGGATAATCCGGGTAGTGGGCCAGCACCCTCGAACGGGCGCCCGGATCGGTAGCGGTGAACATGCGGTCCACCCGCGCCGGGGTGGTCGGAACGATGTCGACCACGCGTCGCACCGGGCCCCAACCCGCGTGACCCAGCTCGTCGCGCATCGAGCCGATCAGCAGCGGCACGCGCTCGGCGCGGCCGGCCGCGATCGCCGTCGTCGGATCCTCGGGCAGGAAGTCGCCATCGATGACCGGCGCCAGTGACATCTGGCACGGAACCTCACGCGCCGCCGTCATCATGACCTGAATCGCCGCCCTGGTGATGGCGGTGGCCGGCGCATTGCGCAAGACCTCGGCGGCCCCGGCTGAGTCGGCGCCGAGCGCCTCGACGCATCGACGAGCAGTTTCGGCGGCCTGCGCGGGCGTGCGCACGGCATCGGGCACCGGACTCTGGGCGATGGCGCGGTGAAACAAGCCGCGCGCGGCCGGCAGCGTGAGGTGGGTCAGCACGGCGCTCGCACCGGCGGACTGACCCCACACGGTGACATTGTCGGGATCTCCGCCGAAGGCGGCGATGTTGCGCCGCACCCACGCCAGGGCGGCGACCTGGTCGCGCAGACCGAGGTTGGACTCGAACTCCGACGCGTACTGAGAGAAATCGACGAACCCCAGCCCGCCCAGGCGGTAGTTGACGGTCACCAGCACGATGCCGAACTTGGCCACCAAGGGCTTGGGGTCGTGCACCGGCAGCGCGGAGGTGCCCTCGAAATAGCCGCCGCCGTGGATGAACACCAGAACCGGGCGAAGGGGCGAGCCGGGCTCGGCCGGCGCGCAGACGTTGAGCGTCAGGCAGTCCTCATGCTGTACCTGCCGCTTGAGTATGCCCAGCGGCGAACTGAACCGGTGGGAGTGCGCCGCGAAGCCGAATCGGGTCGCGTCGAGAACGCCGGTCCACGGCGCAACGGGTTGAGGCGCCCGCAAGCGCAGCCGCCCGACCGGCGGAGCCGCATAGGGAATCGTGCGCCACAGGTGGACGTCGCCGAAACGCCGTCCGCTGACGACGCCTGACTCGACGGCGACTTCCACCCCCGATCCGCCGCGATCGTCCATGGACTCACCTTCCTGCCGTGTGAGTTGCGCCGCGACTTCTCTTGCGACGGCACCGGCACGACACGGGATTCGACATTAGCCCCGGCGCCTGGTCGCCGGACAGCTGCACCTGGACTTCCGGTTTCAGCCCGATACGGATCGGCTAATGGAACCATCTCGAAACGGTCCGGTTTCGGCTGCGAGACCACGCGTTGTGGCGGAGAACACGTTCCTCCTGTCAGCGTCGGCGCGAATTCCCAACTGCGACGGCCGAATTAGCGATAAAAGCGGCATTTACCGCGGAAAGAACGTGTTTGCCAGCCGCTTTCATTGCCGGCCGGAAGCGAGCGGCACTGCAAGCCGCACAGAGCCATTCCACACGGCGGACCCGAGGGACGGATGAAAATCATGTCAGAAATCGACTTCGCACCAGCCCGGTACTTTCTCGATCACGCGGGAAGACCAGCCGCGCCGCCGGCAGGCGGCGCCCGACTCGCGCGGCCCGCCGGCGTGGGTAGGGTTCCATGCGTGCCCGAGATCCCAGCGCAGTACCTGCTTTCGGCTGACGCTCCGAGGCCGCGCACGTTGATCGACATCATCCGAGCCACCGCCGAGCGCTACCCGGACGCTGCAGCCATCGACGACGGGGAGGTGCAGCTCACCTACAGCGAGCTCATCGAGGACATGTCCGACAGCGTGGCATGGCTGGCCGCCCGGGGCATCGGGCGCGGCGACCGGATCGGTATCCGGATGGCTTCGGGTAGCTATTCGTTGTACACCGCGATCCTCGCCGTCCTGGCCGCCGGTGCCGCCTATGTGCCCGTCGATGCCGACGATCCCGACGAACGTGCCGAACTGGTGTTCCGGGAGGCCAACGTCGTCGCCGTCATCACCGACAAGGGCATCGAGCGCACCCGGGGTGCGTCGCGCGGCTGGCGGGCCGAGGCCCCACTGGCCCGTGACGACGCGTGGATCATCTTCACCTCCGGATCTACCGGAACGCCGAAGGGGGTGGCGGTCAGCCATCGCAGCGCTGCCGCCTTCGTTGACGCCGAGGCGCAGATGTTCCTGCAGGACAGTCCCATTGGCCCCGGCGACCGCGTGCTGGCCGGGCTGTCGGTGGCATTCGACGCGTCGTGTGAGGAGATGTGGCTGGCGTGGCGGCACGGCGCCTGCCTGGTTCCCGCACCGCGATCGCTGGTGCGCAGCGGGATGGACCTCGGACCCTGGCTGGTCACCCGCGACGTGACCGTGGTCTCGACCGTGCCCTCACTGGCGGCGCTGTGGCCCGCCGAGGCGCTGGAGGCGGTGCGGCTGCTGATCTTCGGCGGCGAGGCCTGCCCGCCCGAGCTTGCCGAACGGTTGGCGGTGGATGGTCGCGAGGTGTGGAACACCTACGGCCCCACCGAGGCCACCGTCGTCGCCTGCGCCGCCCGGCTCGACGGGTCGGGGACCATCAGCATCGGACTGCCGCTGCGCGGGTGGGATCTGGCCGTCCTCGACGGCGAGGGCCGGCCGGTCGGCTACGGCGAGACGGGCGAGCTGGTGATCGGCGGTGTCGGCCTGGCCCGCTATCTGGACGACGACAAGGACGCCGAGAAGTACGCTCCCATGCCGACACTCGGTTGGCAGCGGGCCTACCGCAGCGGTGACCTGGTGCGACTGGAGGCCGACGGGTTGTACTTCTGCGGTCGCGCCGACGACCAGGTCAAGGTCGGGGGCCGACGCATCGAACTCGGCGAGGTGGACTCCGCACTGGTCAACCTCACCGGGGTGAGCGGCGGTGCGGCGGCGGTACGGCGCACCGCGACCGGCACCGCGGTCCTGGTCGGGTACGTGGTCAGCGCCGACCCGTCCTTCGATATCGCCGCGGCGCGCAGCGAACTCGCCGAGCACCTGCCCGCCGCACTGGTGCCCCGGCTGGTGCGCATCGCGGAGCTGCCCACCCGCACCTCGGGCAAGGTCGATCGAGACGCATTGCCCTGGCCGCCGCCGGGCAGCACCGACACCGAGGAGGCCGCCGACTTGGCCGGCACGGCGGGCCGGCTGGCCGGCATATGGCGGGATCTGCTCGGCGCCAACATAACGGGGCAGGAAGCCGACTTCTTCGCCCTCGGCGGTGGCTCGCTGGCCGCCGCGCAGCTGGTTGCCACGTTGCGACAGCAGTACCCGCAGCTCACCGTCGCCGACCTGTACGACCATCCGCGGCTGGGCTCGCTCGCCGCTTTTCTCGACGAACTCGGTCCGCCCCCGCCGGTCGACGAGCGGGTGGTGAAGCCGACGCCGCGGCCGGCCCAGTTGACCCAGACCGCGCTGACCGTGCCGCTGGCGACGCTGTCGGCGCTGCAATGGCTTACCTGGCTGGCGTTGGGGAACAACATGGCGCGTGCTGTGCACCTGGTGCCGTGGACGGTGGCGGTGAATTGGTGGGTGGTGGCGAGCGCGTTCGTTCTGTTCGTCACCCCGCTGGGACGGATGGGCATCGCGGTGCTGTTCGCCCGACTGCTGCTGCGGAACGTCAAGCCGGGCAGCTACCCACGCGGCGGGTCGGTGCACCTGCGCGTGTGGTTGGCCGAACGGCTGGCTGAAGCAAGCGGTGCGGAAAACCTGGCGGGTGCACCCTGGCTCGTCTACTACGGCCGGGCGCTGGGCGCCGAGATCGGCAAGGGGGTGGACCTGCATTCGGTGCCTCCGGTGACGGGCATGCTGACCGTCGGCCAGCGCAGCGCGATCGAACCCGAGGTGGACCTGCGCGGACACTGGGTCGACGGGGACGTGTTCCACGTCGGCACGATCACGATCGGCAATGACGCGACGATCGGCGCGCGCACGACCCTGCTGCCCGGCGCGGTCGTCGGCAAGAACGCCGACGTGGCCCCGGGCTCCGGGGTGATCGACAAGATCAAGAACGGCCAGTATTGGAAGGGCTCGCCGGCGGCCAAGTCGGGCCGGGTGAATCACCCGTGGCCGGACGAGCGGCCGGCCCGCAAGTCGTATTGGGTAGTCGGCTACGGATTGACGTCGCTGGTGCTGGCCGGGTTGCCGCTGCTGGCCCTGGCCGGCGGGCTGGCCATCATCGCCTCGGCCGTGCACCGCACCCGGACCCTGTCGGAGGCGGTGTTACCCGCGCTGCTGTGGACGCCGGCGGCCGCGCTGGTCGGGTTCGCTGCCTACGCGGTGGTGACGGTGGTGACCGTGCGGGTGCTGTCGGTCGGGCTGCGTGAGGGCTACCACCCGGTGCGCAGCCGCGCGGGCTGGCAGTTGTGGACCACCGAGCGGTTGATGGACGCGTCGCGCAACTACCTTTTCCCCCTGTACGCCAGCTTGTTCACCCCGGTTTGGCTGCGCATCCTGGGTGCCCGGGTCGGCCGGGGCACCGAGATCTCCACGGTCTTGCTGACTCCCAAGTTCGCCGTAATCGAGGACGGGGCATTCCTGGCCGACGACACCATGGTCGCCTCGTACGAGCTCGGCGGCGGCTGGATCTACGTGGCCGAGACCACCGTCGGCCGGCGCGCATTCCTGGGCAACTCGGGGATCACCCAGCCCGGCCGCCGGGTTCCCGACGACGGTCTGGTCGCGGTGCTGTCGGCGACACCGCCGAAGGCCAAGCGCGGCTCGTCGTGGTTGGGCAGTCCGCCGATGCGCCTGCGCCGGCGCCCGGCCGAGGCCGACGAGGAGACGACTTACCGTCCCCCTGCCCGGTTGAAGTGGATGCGGGCCGCGGTGGAGATCGGCCGGTTGCTCGCGGTGATGGTGACGGTCGCGATCGGGGTGGCGGTGCTGGGCACATTGCAGGCACTGACAATTGCTTTCGGAATCTGGTGGGCAGCGCTGGCCGGCGGGCTGGTGTTGTTGGGCGCGGGCGCGATCGCCGGAGTGGTGACGGTCGCCGCGAAGTGGGCGCTGGTCGGCCGGATCAAGTCCGGCGAGTTCCCGCTGTGGTCGTCGTTTGTGTGGCGCAACGAACTTGCCGACACATTCGTGGAAACCGTTGCGGCCCCGTGGTTTGCGCGTGCCGCCAGCGGAACACCGGTGATGAACCTGTGGTTGCGCGGTTTGGGTGCCAAGGTCGGACGCGGCACATGGTGTGAAACCTATTGGCTGCCCGAGGCCGACCTGGTCGTCCTCGGCGAGGGCAGCACCGTCAACCGCGGGTGCGTGGTGCAGACGCACCTGTTCCACGACAGGATCATGCGGATGGACAGCGTGGTGCTGGAATCGGGTGCCACCCTCGGTCCGCACTGCGTTGCACTGCCCGCCGCCCGGTTGGGCGCCGGAGCTTCCGTCGGTCCGGCATCACTGGTGGTACGCGGTGACGAGGTGCCGGCATCGACGCGGTGGCAAGGTAATCCGGTGCGACCCTGGGTGCCTCGGAAGAAGGGCCGCAAGAACACGGTGGACGTCAAGGACGACGCGGCGTGAAGTCACCGGTGCGCAAGTCCGCCAAGAACGGGGTCGGAGCCGATCCGCTGGATCCGTATCTGCCGCAGAACGGCAACTTCGGCTATGCGGTGTCGCGCTACGAACTCGATCTCGAGTACAAGGTCGCCATCAATCGGTTGTCGGGCACGGCGACCATTACCGCGGTGGCCTTGACCGAATTGTTGGATTTCAGCCTCGACCTGTCCAGCGCGTTGTCGGTGTCCAGGGTTTCGGTGAACGGTAAGCGCGCCGCCCGGTTCAGTTGTCGCGGCGGCAAGTTGCGTATCGTCTTGGCGTCGAAGTTGGCGTCCGGCTCCGCAATGTCGGTGGTGGTGCGTTATGGCGGCACCCCCAAGCCACTCCGAACCCTATGGGGCGAAGTGGGATTCGAGGAGTTGACCGAAGGTGCCCTGGTGGCCGGGCAACCCAACGGGGCGGCTTCCTGGTTCCCCTGCAACGACCATCCCAGCGCCAAGGCCGCCTTCCGGATTCAGATCAGCACCGAGAGTGCGTACCGGGCGATCGCCAACGGCAAGCTGGTCTCGCGCCGGGCGCGGGCGTCGCAGACCGTTTGGACCTACGAACAACCGGAGCCGACATCGACCTATCTGGTCACGTTGCAGATCGGTGTCTACGAGTCGCTCCGGCTGGCCAGGACGCCGGTGCCCATCCGGGCGGCGTTGCCCCATCGGCTCGAAGAGAATTTCGACCACGACTTCGCCCGCCAGCCCGAGATGATGGAGCTGTTCGTCGAGCTGTTCGGGCCATACCCGCTCGCCGACGGGTACACCGTGCTGGTCACCGACGATGTGCTGGAGATTCCGCTTGAGGCCCAAGGCATTTCGATCTTCGGCGCCAATCACTGCGACGGCACGCGAGCCAGCGAGCGGCTCATTGCGCACGAGCTTGCCCACCAGTGGTTCGGCAACTCGGTGACCGCGCGCCGGTGGCGCGACATCTGGTTGCACGAAGGGTTCGCCACCTACGCCGAGTGGTTGTGGTCGGAGCGCAGTGGCGGCCCGGACTCCGATGAACTGGCCCGACACCACCATGACCAGCTGCGTCAGAAGCCGCAGGACCTGGTACTCGCCGATCCCGGGCCACGGCGCATGTTCGACGACCGCGTATACAAGCGTGGCGCGCTCACCTTGCATGCGCTGCGCGAGCGGCTGGGTGACGAGAAGTTCTTTGCGCTGATGCAGGACTGGACGACCCGGTATCGGCACGGCACCGCCACCACGGACGACTTCACCGGGCTGGCCGCCAACTACACCAACCAGTCGTTGCGGCCGCTCTGGCAAGCCTGGCTCTATTCGACGGAAGTCCCCTGACTACAGGTTAGCCAGGTCGTCCGGCACGTCCACCGCATGTGACTGCAGGACCTCGAGCGGCACCACCTCGAGCGTGCGCTCGTGCGTCGAAGCCAGCACCACCGGAGCGGCGCAGCCGTCGTGGTGGGCCCGCAGCCAATTGCGGGCCGTCACGCACCAGCGGTCGCCCGGCAGTAACCCGGGAAACCGGTACTCCGGTATGGGCGTTGACAAGTCGTTGCCGATGGCACGCTGATGCTCGAGGAATTCGGTGGTCACCACCGCGCAGATGGTGTGCAATCCACGGTCCTCGTCCCCGGTGCTGCAGCAGCCGTCACGATAGAAGCCGGTGACCGGCTCGGTGCCGCACGGTTCCAACGGGCCACCCAGCACGTTGCGATCAGGCATGGGCCCAGTATCGCGCGTTGCGTCAAACCCCAGACATGCTGGTGCCCAACTGCAGGCCGATTCCCATCACGCTCTGTGCAGCTTCGGCGTCCACATCCGAGTACATCCGGGCGATGTCGCCGATGGCCGCACCTACTCGCATCAGCTCCTGCTGAGCGGCCTGGTGCAGCGCGATCACCTGGGCTGCGTCACTGGTGAATGCCGTTACGGCCTGCGCGGAGACCTCGTCCGCGCCGGCGGGCAGCAGTGAGGTCAGTACATCGGCGGCAGTTGCGCCGGCCTGCAGACCTCCGAATGCGTTGTCCGAAATCTGCGAGCCGATGTCGGTGGTAGCCGAGCTGAAAGTCATGGACTGCATTGGCGTCTCCCGTAGTGCAAAGAACGACAACTGCCATAATAGTATTGATGGGATATTGTTTGCGTCAACAAGGCTTGAGGTAGGCATTCATTTCGTGTGTTCGGTTCGGCCGGATCGCTCGGCTTGCAGGGGCACATGCAGTGGGCCACCCAGATGGACTAGGTTCATCGGCGTGATACTTACGGGCGCTTTCCTGGCCGACGCGGCCGCCGTCGTCGACAACAAACTCAATGTGTCGGGTGGAGTGCTGTCCCGATTCGCGCTCGGCCCCGATCGGTCGGCCCGGTTCGTGCTGGTGGTGTTGACTCAGGCCGAGCCGGGGAACGAGGACCGGACGCTCAAGATCGAGATGCGACCGCCGACCGACGAGGACCCGATCCGCCTGGAGTTCGAGGTACCGGAGGCCTCGGTCGCCGAGTTCCCCGGGTTCGCCTTCTTCGAGCTCCAGTTGCGTCTGCCCAGCGACGGCCGCTGGGTGCTGGTGGTGACCGGTGGCACTGCGGCCATCTCGCTTCCGGTGCTGGTGACGGAGTTTGCGCCGCCGCCGCCCTCTTCGTTCGGCCTCTAGCCGCTGGGCCCCAGCACCTTTTCACCGCGAGCGACCCCAAAATGCCGGCCGCCGCGGCCCCGAGGCCTCCACGCCTGGTCGATGGGGCATGCCCCCGACCAGCGGATCCAGCACGATAGGCCCGTAAGAGTCGGCGCCCCGGGCAGGTGCACAGGTGCATCAGGGAGCGTTCCTCGGCTGACCATCCGCCGTAGGTGACCGCTTCCCACAGGATGTGCTCGCCCAGCTCCGCCCAGGCCCGGTCGGGGTCCTCGTGCAGGTAGATCATCCCGCTTGCCGTGCCGCACGAAATCTACGCCCAGCGAGTCGAATTCAACGTTGCGTTAGCCCAGACCCACGGTGGTGTGCAGGCGGCCGCGGCTCATGTTGTCCACCAGGGCGATGTCCTCGGCGAAGCGGACGGGGTTCCACAGTGGCCCGAGCGCACAGTCCACGCTGGCGATCATCGTCGACGTGCGCGCCAGAAACATCGACGCGGCCATGATGGGATTGCAGCTCCACCGGTCACATGGTGTTCGTCGACGCTCACGGTGGTGATTCCTCGCGACTCGCCCCACTGCACCAATTCCATTGCCGCATTGAGTAACTCACTCTGCTTACGCGGATGGACCTGGGGCGAGGCGAAATTGAAGCGCCGCACCGTCAGGATCAGGTGCGACTACCGGGCCTGGCCCTGCAGGAATGCCGGAAAATCGGGGAACAATGCACGGTCGACGATCTCGATACGGGTCCCGCCGGCATCGACGTAGTAGGCGAACATAGACAAGGTCGAGCCGGGCACGTCGGCGGTCATCTCGAAGGAAAACCCGTTGTCCTCCAGGCCCCTGGCGGCCTCCGCGAGGTTATCCGCGAAGTAGCCCAGGTGGTGAACGGCGTTGCCTGGTGCCGCCACCCACGGTGTCCCCGGCGTCTCCTGGATCAGTTCGAGGTACGGGGCCTGCACGGAGTAGACAAAGTTGGAGGTCAGTTCACGGGTGCCCCTGCCAGTGCGGAAGGGCAGCGTGTAGCGCATCGGCTTGATCCACCGGTAACCGGCCAGCGCGGTGAAGCGGGCCATCGCAGCGTCGAGATCAGGCACCACGATGCCCGTGTGGTAGAAGTCTTCGGGCCGAAGCGCCAGGGCCATATTCCGTCCTCAGATGCAGTCCGATGCGCCGTCGACGACGAACACCGCACCGGTGGTGTAACTGCTTTGTTCGGTGCACAGGAAGGCTACCGTGGGGGCGATCTCCCCCACCGATCCGAAACGTCGCAGCGGGACGTGGGCCAACTCCGCCTCCATCAGTTCGCTAACCGCATGCATGGGCGCGGTCATCGGAGTGTCGATCGCGCCCGGCGCCACCGCGTTAACCCGGATCCCATGCGGCGCCCACTTCACCGCGAGATTTCTGGTCACACATATGATTCCGGCCTTCGCAGCACCGTAACCGGGTACCAGCGGGACGGCCCGCAGCGCCGACATCGAGGCAAGGTTGACCACGCTGGCACCGCCGCTGGCCGTGGACGCCTTCAGGGCTCGGCGCAGTCCGACGGTGAGCCGATACGGTCCGGTCAGATTGAGCGCCACCGAGGCCTCGAAGCCGTCGGGCTTCGACTCGTCGAGTCCTCCCGGGAAGTTCGCTCCCGCGTTGTTCACCAGCACGTCGAGTTCGGTAAACTGCCGCGTCAGCGCGTCGACGGAGTCCGGGTCGGTGATCTGCAACCGGTGATACGTCATACCGGACAGATCGGCGTCGTAATCGCTTGCGTCCGGCTTGGTTCCGGTGATGACGACCCGGGCGCCGGCGTCCCGAAACAGCGTGGCGATCCCGTGGCCGATGCCGCTGGTGCCACCGGTGACCAGCGCCGTGGTTCCGGTGAAGTCGAAGCTGACGCGTGCGGTCATGAGTTACTCGCTATCTGTTGCTTGAGCCAGGCTGATTCCCAGAAGTTCGCACTGCCGGCCAACAGATCCTCGTGCGCCTCTCTGAGCACTTCGCGCGCACCGGGATGGTCGGGGGCCACCAACTCGGCGAGGTGGATGGCGTGCAGGGGCCGGCCCGCGCACAGGTGGGCCCGGGCACGGTCGACGAGTGCGTCGGCGCCGGCGAGGTCGACAATGTCGGGCGCCACCTCGTCGAACCCGACCGGATAGAGCTCGGTGGTCGAGCGGTGATGGAACCAACCGGAGTAGTTCTCCCAGATGGCCCGCACGTCCCAGCTGACCTTGCCATAGCCTTGGCCCACTTCGTATTCCGGCGGCAGCGCGACCTCGCGCATCACCGAACGGACATCCTTGCCGGCGTTCATGCCGGCGACGGTCTGGTCGTGGATGTACTCGATGGCGTCGCGCAGCCGGGTCAGCTCGGAGTTGATCAGCTCGGCGCCGGCGATCGGGTCGAAATGGCCGGTGACCAACAGCTCCGGCTGCAGATCACGAACCCGCTCGACCGATGCTATGGCCGTCAGCGCGTCGCGGTACCGATCGCCGCGGATGGTGACCAGATTGGGGATGTGCCCGAAGATAGGCCCGAAAGTGTTTCCGCACAGGCAGATCCGCTCCTCGGGGAGCCACACGACCAGCGAGTCGGTGGTCTCTCCCCCGGGCACCGAGATCAGCTCCAGCCGGCGGTTGCCCACCTGCAGGGTCAACGTGTCGTCGAAGTCGAGGTCGACGGCGGGAACACTCTGCCCGGGAAGCCTTTTGGTGCCCAGACGCTGTTGGATGGCCCCGATACCAGTGGCGAGCGTTTCTTTGAAGGCAAAGGCGCTGCGGCTGGCGCGATACGGGATGAGACGTTCGTTGTCGTCGCGCCACAGCTTCCAGTTAGCTTGTGCGACAACGGTGGTGTCGGGATCGCGGACGCTGTCCAGCCCACCGACATGGTCGACGTGGCCCTGGGTGAAGATGACATAGCGCACCGGCGAAGAGTCGACGGCGTCGAAGTTGGCCCGGTGCACCGGACCCTCGAAGCCCATACCCGTGTTGACGATCACCCGCCCCTCTTCGGTGGTGAGCAGATAAGCATTCGACAACCCCGGCGAGCACCACAGCCCGGGGGCGACCTGCTCGGCTTGTTCGGCGGATGCGGGGCGCATGGCAGCTGCGCCGGGGCGGCTCCGGTACACCGGCTCGGATGTCACTGTGGCTCCTTCATTCGGCGCGGACGTCGAACCTGTCGAAATAGAAGCCGAATCGCGCACGCAATTCCTCCGGGGAGACACCGAAGTGCCGTTTCAGGTCGTAGCGGATCCGGCCACGCTTACCGCGCGGATTGGCGTCCAGATACTTCTGAAATCGCCCGCGTACCCGGTCGGTCAGTTCCTGCCCGCCGCGGCGGTAAAGCTCAGTCAGCAACGGTAATTCGTTGCCATCGAGGTGATGGAAGCTGATGTCGATGCTCCGCTCGGCCGGCACCAGTTCGCGGTCACGCACACATGCACTGAGCAGTCGGTGCACGCGGTCGCTCCAGTAGTCCAACAGCCAGCCCGGGTCGATGCTGGTCCGGCGCAGCCGGTCGGAGTAGGCCATCATGGTGATCGCCGACTGGATCACCGCGACCGGATCGCGGTGGGTGAAAGCCACCGTGGCGTCCGGGAAGGTCGCCGTCAACGCGCCGAGTTGCTCGCAGTGCTGCGGGCTCTTGAGCACCCAGGTCCGCGGTCCGCGCAGAAATGTCAGAGCCTGCAGCACTTTCCGCAGGTATCGGTAGTGCCGATGCTGGTCCAGCGTCAGGTAGTAGTCGCGCCAATCCGGCACCCGCGCATGCCATTCCAGCACATAGGAGGCCAGGTCCAGGTCCAGGATCTCGACTTCCTCCTCGATGGCCTCCGGGAAGCGGTCGTGCATGGCGGCCACCACCGGTGCGCTGACCATGAGCGCGTCGTGCTCCTGTTTGCACCGCGTGTAGCGCGGATCCACGCCGTGGGCGTCCGGGCCTTCGCCTCGCGCGGGTATCGGGTCCTGGCTCTCCCAGTACGGCAGCGCGCGCCGGTGCGGGTCGGCGGCGATCAGGTTCACCAGATGCGTGGTGCCCGATCGCGGCATCCCGACCACGATGTAGGGCCTTTCGATCGGGATCGACTCGATCTCGGGATAACGCTTGATCAGGTCGGTCAGCGACAACCGGTTGCGCAGCAACCGCACCACCCGTTGACGCAGGGTGGACCGGGAGAGCTGCCGCAGCCCCTCGTCGTTCTCGATTGCGGCGACGTGCGCGGCCAGCCGGTCGGTGAAGCCGTCGGCGTCGTCGAGATCGTCGGCGCCTGCCTGTGCACGGGCCTCGGCAAGCATCTTGTCGGGGCTGAAATCGACGGGTCGCGACTCGGTGAATTCCAGGATCTGCCGCTGGACGTCGGTCAGCTGCGGCGACGTCAGGTCGTCGAAGTCGATGACATCATCCACCGACGCCTCCTCGACGTTGACTTCGTCGAATATAGCGATCGCCGGAACGGTACCCTGCTGCGGGGAACACCCCCGTTCAGCTCGGCAGAAAGGCGTGTCCGGTGCTCGTCGTCACTACCAATGACATCCCCGGCTGGGAGATCCAGCGCGTGTGTGGAGAAGTCTTCGGACTCACCGTTCGGTCTCGAAATGCCTTCGCGCAGTTCGGCGCCGGGTTCAAGTCGATGTTCGGCGGCGAACTGCAGGGCATGACCAAGAACCTGGCCGAGAGCCGCAACGAGGCGATGGCCCGGCTGATCAACGAGGCACGCGCCAAAGGCGGCAACGTGATCATCGGGATGCGCTTCGACACCACTGAGCTCGGCGACGTGTGGACCGAGATCTGCGCCTACGGCACGGCGGTGCAGGCCGTGCCGGTCACCGACGGTGCCCGCTACACCGCCTCTCAGCTGGGGTACGGTGGCGCGCCACAGCCTGCGCAATAGCCGGCTGGCCCCTCGGCCGTGCTTACGTCCGAGCGGAGCGGTAGGTTCAGCCAGGTGATAGTGGGGGCGTTTCTGGCCGAAGCTGCGTCGGCGGTAGACAACAAACTCAGCGTTTCCGGGGGTGTGCTGCTCAGATTCGCCGTGGAGGCCGATCGGCTGGCCCAGTTCCTGCTCGTGGTGCTGACTCAGTCGGAGACGGGCAGTGCGGAGCGGCGAATCGGCGTGGAGATCCGGCCGCCGACCGACGACGAGCCGCTGACCATCGAGTTCGAGTTGCCCGAGGCCGCTACCACCGCCGAACTCGGCTTCGCGATTTTCCCGATCGAGGTGACCCTGCCCGTCGACGGCCGCTGGGTTCTGGTGGTGAGCGGCGGGGCGGGCATGATCTCGCTTCCACTGATCGTCAGCGGTTGAACGGAAACCCATGAACACCGCCCGGGGGCTCAGATGGCCGACAATCACGGACGCTGGGCGGGCGCTCGGTTCCCCGAAGTGACGGCGGAATAACAATTCCCACCCTCAAATTGTCGCGGGCCGGTATGCCGCGGCGCCCGGCGCACCCCCGGAAATTACCGTCGCGTGGTGCACCGTCGAACCGCTCTGAAGCTGCCACTGGCGCTGGCAGCCGGTACGGCCCTGACCCGGCCGCCGCGCGCGTCCGCCGAGGCGGGCCGGTGGCCGGCCGACCGGGCACACAACTGGTATCAGGCGCAGGGCTGGCTCGTCGGCGTCAACTACGTCACCTCGACGGCCATCAATCAACTCGAGATGTTCCAGGTCGGCACCTACGACCCGCGGCGCATAGACAATGAGCTGGGGGCGGCCCGCTTTCACGGGTTCAACTCGGTGCGGGTCTTCCTGCACGACCAACTGTGGGCGCAGGACCGCGCCGGCTTCCAGGGCCGGCTTGCCCAATTCGTCGGGATCGCCGCGCGCCACGGCATCAAGCCGCTCTTTGTGCTGTTCGACTCCTGTTGGGACCCCTTCCCGCGGATAGGCCGGCAGCGCGCGCCCAGACCAGGCGTACACAACTCCGGATGGGTGCAAGGGCCGGGCGCCGAACACATCGACGACCGCCGCTACCTGAGCATCATGTACGAGTACGTCACCGGTGTGTTGAGCCAGTTCCGCAGCGACGACCGCGTGCTGGGCTGGGACCTGTGGAACGAGCCCGACAACCCCGCCCGCGAGTACCGGAAGGTGGAACGCAAGGACAAGCTGGAGCGGGTGGCGACCCTACTGCCGCAGGTCTTTCGCTGGGCACGGGCGGTCGATCCCGCCCAGCCTCTGACGAGTGGCGTCTGGCAAGGCAACTGGGGCGATCCGGGCCGGCGCAGCGCCATCGCCGGCATCCAGCTCGACAACGCCGACGTGATCACCTTCCACAGCTACGCCCCGCCGGGCGAGTTCGAGGGCCGCATCGAGGAACTGTCGCCACTCGGGCGGCCGATCATCTGCACCGAATACCTCGCACGCTCACTTGGCAGCACGGTGGAAGGCGTGCTGCCGGTCGCCAGGCGCCACAACGTCGGCGCGTTCAACTGGGGACTGGTCGCCGGCAAGACGCAGACCTATTTCCCGTGGAGCTCCTGGGACCACCCGGCCACCGCACCGCCCAAGCAATGGTTCGCCGACTTGCTGCAACCCGACGGACGTCCGTTTGCGGACGGCGAGATGCAGACGATCCGCAAGCTGGCCACCGGGCGGGACCGGGATTGACACTTCAGCCCGGCAGGTCCACGGGGCCCGTCGCTGGTATGCGGTTCGAAAACCGAAGCTCGTGCAGTCCCGCGGCCCGGCCGGCACGCGCGGCACTGACTTCTTGGCCCCTTCGCGGCCTCGCACCGTTTCGTCGACGCATCACCAGGCTGATGCGTTTGGCCGAGGCTCCACGGGTGAACACCCTTGACGCGTGGTCGCTGATACCGCAGCGCCGCGCGGACATCAACTGGCCGGCATTCCGGAACGAACGAGAAGGGATCATCATGGCACTCGACGATGACGACATCACCACAACGGGCGGCGGTGGAGAAGGCACGGCCGACGGCGGCTCCAACCCCGAAGGCCACGACGGCGGCGCCGACGGAACCGCGAGCAAAGGATCCGAAAGCGAAACCGGCGGCGAAGGCCAGGCCGACGGCGGCTCCAACCCCGAGGGCCACGACGGCGGCGCCGACGGTACCGCGTGACCGCTTCTTGATGCTGAGTCGCTGCACAGCCACCGATGCTGGGTTGTTCGCAACCCAGTATTGGGGCCGGCGCCCCCTACTCAGCCGCGCTGAGGCGCTGCCCCGCGACTTCGCCGACCTGCTGTCACCGTCCGCGGTCGACGAGTTGATCGCCGAGCGCGGGGTGCGAGCACCGTTTATCCGCATGGCCAGGGCCGGCGACGTCCTCGCCCGGGACTGCTACACCGGTCCGGCCGGCTTCGGTGCAGAGATGCCGGACCAGGTGGATTCGGCCAAGGTGCTGGCGGAGTTCGCCTCCGGTGCGACCATCGTGCTTCAGGGGTTGCATCGGTTGTGGCCGCCCCTGATCAACTTCGTCCGGTCCATGGTCGACGACGTGGGTCACCCGGTGCAGGCCAACGCTTACGTGACCCCGCCCGGCAGCCGCGGATTCGACCCGCACTACGACGTCCACGACGTGTTCATCCTGCAGACGTCGGGTGAGAAGCGCTGGACGGTGCACGAGCCGGTGCACCAGCACCCGCTGCCTACGCAACCATGGACCGGGCACCGGGACGCCATCGCCGCGCGGCTCGACGACGAACCGGTCATCGACACCGTCCTGTCCGCCGGCGACGCCTTGTACCTGCCCCGCGGGTGGGTGCATTCCGCTCGATCCTTGGCAACCACCTCGATCCACCTGACCATCGGGGTGTCCGCCCTGACCTATCTGGACGTGGTTCGTGCGGTCGTTGACACCCTCGCCGCGGACGGTGAGTTCCGAAGGCCGCTGCCGTTGGGCATCGACGCCGGCAACCGCGACGAAATGGCAGCGACGACGGGCAAGGTCATGGCGCAACTGGTCGATGCCGTGCGGGACCGCGCCGCGGAGCTCTGCGACGGAGCCGCAGCGCGGTTGTGCGACCGGCACGCCAAGGACACCCGGCCTGCCGCGGTCCGTGTGCTGGAAACACTGGACGCCGCCGAGGCGGCCGGCTCGATCTCCGTTCGATGGCGCCACGGACTCGTCGGCGCACCGCGGGTCGACGACGGCCGCGTCGTCCTACGGCTGCCGGACCGGACCATGACCTTTCCGGAGTCGTGCGCGCCGGCGATAGAGGCACTTCATCGCGGGCTCACCGCCGATGCCGACACCCTGCCCGGCCTCGACCGCGCAGACTCGACCGTGTTGATTCGCCGGCTGTTACGCGAGGCGGTCGTGATACCGGCCGAGCACCCCGCTGCGACGGCGCCGGAGGACGAATGACCGCCACCAAGGTGAGCCCGTGCAGCGACCAATCGCTGCTGCGAGATGACCCCGTCTACGGCACGGCCTCCGCGGGACACGCGTGGGCAATGCTCGAACTGAGCGGCGGGTGGGGGCCGTCGGCATTTCTCGACTCACCGGCGATCATCGACCGCGCCCTAGGACGCAACATCTGCCGCCGCATCGAGACCGCGGGCATGCGGGTCGCTGCGATACGCCGCCCGGGACGCCGTCCCGCGACACCGCGTTGGCGATGGTTCATCGCGCAGTGCGACGAGGGCAGCGAGACGCTCTACACCGGAGAGGTGAACGAACCTCGCGAATACCTTGACATCGCGCTGGATGGCTCAGACGGTGACGTGAGCGCCGGACCACTGGTAGCGGTGTGTGCGCACGGCAAACACGACCAGTGCTGCGCCGTGCGAGGCCGCGCCGCGGCGGCAGCAATCGCGTCGCAGTATCCCGAGTTCGTTTGGGAATGCTCGCATTTGGGCGGCGACCGGTTCGCGGCGACGATGCTGGTGTTGCCCGAGGGCCTGTGCTACGGACGGGTCGACTCAACCGACTCCGCGGGTCTGGTGCGGTTGTATCTCGACGGTCGGCTGGACCACCGGTATCTGCGCGGCCGCACCTGCCTGCCGCACGCGGTCCAGGCCGCGCAGCACTTCGCCCGGGAATCAACCGGCGAAGACCGCATCGGCGCCTTGTCGCCGTTGAGCATCGAGCACCGCGAGGACGGGATCCACATCGAGCTCGCGGCGAAACCGGGTCCTCTCGAAGTCGTCGTTGCCGAGAAGATGTCCGAGCCGCTGCTCTCCATGTGCCGCTCCTCCGTCCTCGGCTCGGTGCGCACGTACGTCCTGGTGTCCCTCAGGTCGCGGTGAACCATGGCGGACATCATTGATCTCATCTACGCCGATCACGACTGGATTCGTCGTCAGTTCTTCCGCCTCGACGAGGCCGAATTACACGGCGATCTGGCAGCGATCTGGGACGTCCTCAGCACCCGCCTCGACCTTCATGCCGAAGCCGAGGAGGCCGTCTTCTACCCGGCACTGTTGCAGCACGGCGGGCGCGACCATCCCGGCAATCCCGAAGGGGATCCAGACGACGAGACCGAAGACGCCATCACCGATCACAATGCGATTCGCGACGCCGTCCGTCGGTCCCGCCTGCACGAGCCGAGCAGCCCAGAGTGGTTCGCGGCGGTAATCGACGCACGCCGGGAAAACGGCAAACATCTCGACGAAGAAGAGCGAGAAGCGATGCCGGACTTCATCAAGAGTGCGTCCCTTGAGCTCAGGAACGAGCTGGCCATGCGCTGGATGCGGTTCCATGCCGAGCGCGATGCGACCAAAGGAGTCGACAACCGCGACAAAGACGCCGCGGACTACATCGATCGCCATTCGTGAGAAACCCAGGTACGGGATCAAGCCAATTCGACCGCCTTCCCGCAACGTGGCCTCTGACGTCATGGTGAACGACACCTTGGTCTGGTTCGACGGCCGCACCGTGGAGAAGGACGAAACTTGCGAGCTCTCAACGCCGTTGGGCCCTCGGCTTTAGACGGTGAGGGTGTAGGTGTGTGCGTAGCCCAGCGGACCGACCGGTTCCCACACGGTGCTGTCCGGTGTCATGACGCCGGCGTCGCCGGCTGAACATCATGCGCGTCCGGACTCGGCGTAATCGTCACCCGTGCCGGCGGCGCCGGCCGGGGATCATGTTGGCTTTCATCACCGAGCCAGTTAGCCAACGGCCATGGGCTTCAAACCATTGCGTTGCTCACCCGAACGCGAGGGATCATGGGCGTTATGGACGACGACGAGCTAGATGCCCTGTACTGGGCCCCTCCGGAAACGTTCACCGCCGAACGGAAGAAGTTATCGGCAGCGGCCAAAAAGCGGGGAGATAACGCTGCGGCCAAACGGATTTCAGCAGCCCGCAAACCCACCACAGCTGCGTGGATTGTCAACCGGCTGACGATCGGGCACCCGGAGGCACAGACCCGCCTGGCTGAGCTGGGTGACAGCCTGCGCACCGCGCACGCCGCGATGGACGGGGCGCAGATCCGGGAGTTGTCCGCCCGGCAACACCAGCTGATCAACCAACTCACCGAAGCCGCACTCGATGCGGCCGAGGTGAAGAACCCGTCGTCGACGCTGCGCGACGACATCGTGGGCACGTTGCAGGCCGCGATCGCCGACCCCGAAGTGAGAGCGCGCCTCGGTCGCCTGGCCAAGGCCGAACGTTGGTCGGGCTTCGGCGACTTCGGCGCCAGTGCGGCGGTGTCAGCGACCACCAAGCCGACCGCGCCGGCGGCCACACGATCCCGGTCGTCGACAGAGCCGCAACGCGAGCAGGAAGCACAGGCCGACACGCGGGAGCGCGAACGGTTGACGGCAGCGGTAGCCGCAGCCGAGCAGGCAGCGGCGCAGGCCGACAGCGTGCTGTCCGACCGGCGGGCCGAACGTGACGCGGCCCGTTCGCACCGTGACGAGGCAGCGGCAGCCCTGAGCAAGGCAGAACGCGCGGTCGCCAACGCTGAGAGCAACTACAAGAAGGCGCGCCAAGCCGTCCGCGATGCTGCGCAGGCGCTAAAGCAGGCCAAGGCCCACCTCAAACGGACGTAGCGGGCGCGGGACCCCACCAGGGAGCACCAACACCCCGCCACACGCCCCAAAAAGAAGCCCGAACCCTAAAAACGAGGGTTCGGACTATTCCGATGCCTTGAGACATCACATTTGCGGTGGCGGAGGGATTTGAACCCTCGGACGGTTTTAGCCGTCACACGCTTTCGAGGCGTGCTCCTTAGGCCGCTCGGACACGCCACCGCCGAGCAGCTTACCCAACCAACCGCGTCTCACCCCAATCGCTGCCGGGCGAAGAACTCTGCCAAGGGCGCGGCGCACTGCGCGGCCAGCACGCCGCCGCGAACTTCGGGCCGATGATTGAGCCGGCGGTCGCGCACCACATCCCACAGCGAGCCGACCGCCCCGGTCTTGGGTTCCCAGGCGCCGAACACCAGCCGGGCCACCCGGGCCAGCACCAGCGCCCCGGCGCACATGGTGCACGGTTCGACGGTCACCGCCAGCGTCGCTCCTTCCAGCCGCCATCCGTCGCCCAGCACGCGGGCAGCCGCCCGCAAGGCCAGAATTTCCGCGTGAGCGGTGGGATCGCCGTCGGCTTCGCGGGCATTGACCGCGCCGGCCAGCTCGGTGCCGTCGGGACCGACGACGATGGCGCCGATCGGCACATCGCGGGGCCCGGCGGTCGCGGCGACCGCCAGCGCGGCGCGGATCAGCTCCTCGTCAGACGCACTCACCGAGCGAGACGGTCAATCACCGCCGACAACTGCTCGGCGAAACCCATTTCGCGGGCGATACGGCCGATCTGCTCGTCGGCGTACAGGTCGCTCTCATCGAGAATGACGCCCAGCACCGCCTCCGGCAGCCCGATGTCGGACAGCAACCCGAGGTCGCCTTCCTCGAAAGGCTCGGCGTCCTCGAGGTCTTCGGGGTCGATTTCGGCATCCAGGTTGTCCAGAACCTCAGCCGCAATGTCGTAATCCAGCGCGGCGGTGGCATCCGAGAGCAGCAACTTGGTTCCCGAAGGCGCCGGGCGCACGATGACGAAGAACTCGTCGTCGACGTCCAACAGCCCGAATACGGCGCCCGCACTGCGCAGCTCCCGCAGTTCAGTCTCGGCGGCCGACAAACTGGTCAGCGCTTTCGGGCCCATTGGCGCACAGCGCCACTTACCCTCTTCGCGTACGACCGCGACGCCGAAGCCGTCGGGGGTGTCGGTGGACGGGCCTGTTGCTGAAGCCCGTTGTGCTCCCATGGCCGCCTACGCTAGTCCCTGACCTGGCCGGTGGCCAGATGAAGCCATACCGGGCGACCCGTTGCGCGCCGAACTGTGCCAACCTTGGACGGTGGGGAAGACACCGGTATGCGTGCTGGGGCTGGGTCTGATCGGCGGTTCGATCATGCGAGCCGCCGCCGGGGCGGGCCGCGAGGTGTTCGGCTACAACCGCTCGGTGGAGGGTGTTCAGGGCGCGCAGTCGGAAGGATTCGATGCGTCTCTCGATCTCAACGACACCCTGGCCCGGGCCGCCGCCTGCGACGCGCTGATCGTGCTGGCCGTGCCCATGCCGGCGCTGCAGAGCATGCTGGCGCACATCAGCGACGCGGCCCCCGACTGTCCGCTGACCGACGTCACCAGCGTCAAGAAGGCGGTGCTCGACGAGGTTGTCACGGCCGGCCTGCTGGCGCGCTTCGTCGGCGGACATCCGATGACCGGCACCGCTCATTCAGGGTGGGCGGCCGGCCACGGCGGTTTGTTCAACCGGGCGCCCTGGGTCGTCAGCGTGGACGACCACGTCGACCCCCAGGTGTGGTCGATGGTGACGGAACTGGCCTTGGACTGCGGCGCAGTGGTGGTACCCGCCAAATCAGACGAGCACGACGCCGCGGCCGCGGCCATATCGCACCTGCCGCACCTGCTCGCCGAGGCGCTGGCCATCACCGCGGCCGAGGTCCCGCTGGCGTTTGCGCTGGCCGCCGGCTCTTTCCGGGACGCCACCCGGGTAGCCGGCACGGCCCCGGAGCTGGTGCGCGCGATGTGCGAGGCCAACACCAGCCAGCTGGTGCCGGCCGCCGACCGGGTCATCGAACTCCTCGCCCGCGCGCGCGATTCGCTGGCACACAACGGTTCGGTGGCCGACCTCGTCGACCAGGGTCACGCAGCCCGCGTCCGCTACGAGAGTTTTCCGCGTTCGGACGTCGTCGCCGTCGCCGTCGGCGCGGACGGATGGCGCCAGCAGCTGGCCGCGGCCGGCCGGGCCGGCAGCGTGATCAGATCCGCTCTGCCAACCCTGGATAGTCGACGATGAATCCGTCGACGTCCACGGTCACGGTGGTGTCAGCCACCGGCGACCGCAGCTTGATCCCGTCCAGCCGGCCTTCGCTGGTGTAGCTCACGGTGGCCGCATCGACGGTCATCTCCGGCACATTCACGTAGACCATCGGCAGCACGATCGAGTCCGCCCGCTCGTGGATGCCCAGCCGCCGGATGGGCAGCGCGTTGAAGAACGGGCTGAACACCAGGTCGACGTCCAGGGCGCCGTTGTATCCCGACCGCCGCTCGCCCTGGTGATCGGTGATCAACCACATGTTCTCCTCGTCACGGGCGATGGCGAGCTGGCGCTCCCGCTCGGCCAGGGTGACGGTCAAGCCGAACCGCTTGGTGGCACCCTTCTCGTCGGTCTGCAGTTCGTAGAACGCGCCGAACGCCGGGTTTGTTGCGGTGGCCGCTGCCACGATCCGGCCGTTGGCCTTGATTCTCTTGCCGGACAACTGGATTCGTACAGATTCCATGCGGGAGATGTCCTGCGCGCGCCAGGTCAGCATCTGCGGCCAGACGCTTGCGGTCGGATCAGAAGGGGCTGCGGTCACGTATCTACCGTAAGACGTCTTGGTCAACCGCGGCGGGTTTGTCCCCAACTGCACCATTACCGCGACCATTGCGCCTGCTCAGCCGCCCGCTGCCGGGCACCGCAGCCCACACCGCCGCCGCCAGCAGCCCGTCCAGGACCAGCGCCAGCGCCGCCACCATCAGCGCGCCGACCAACGCGATGTGAAACTGGCGTTCCTTGATCCCGTCGATCAGGTAGCGGCCCAACCCGCCCAAACTCGCGTACGCCGCCACCGAGGCGGTCGCAACCACCTGCAGCGTCGCGCTGCGCAGCCCGCCCAGCATCAGCGGCAGCGCGTTGCGCACCTCGACCCGAAGCAGCACCTGATGCTCGGCCATTCCCATCGCGCGCGCGGCATCGACCACCAGCGGGTCGACACTGGCGATCCCCGCGTACGTACCGGCCAGCAATGCGGGGATGCCGAGCAGCATCAGCGCTACGATCGGCGGCCCCAGGCCGAGGCCGCACAGCAGCACGCCGAGCAACAGCACACCCAGCGTCGGCAAGGCGCGTAGCGCGTTGACCGCGCCGACCACCAGCAGTTGGCCCCGGCCGGTGTGCCCGATGATCAACCCGACGGGGACGGCGATGACGGCCGATGCCACCACGGCCAGGGCCGTGTATTGCAGGTGCTCGCAGGTGCGCGCCGCCAATCCGGTGGATCCGGTCCAGTTGCTCGCGGTGGCCAGGAAGGACACGGCCCGCTCGATGAAGTTCATCGGGCACCGCCCACGATCGGGGACTTGAACGGGCGTCTGGGTACCCGTGTCGCGCGCTCCCACGGTGTGGCGAGCCGGCCGAGAACGCCGATCAGTGTGTCGACGACGACCGCGAGCGTGAACATCGCGATGATGCCGGCGATGATCTGCTCGCTCTTGTTCATCTGGAATCCCGCGGTGAACCAGGTGCCCAGGCCACCGACCCCGATCACCGAACCGACCGACACCATCGCGATGTTGGTCACCACCACCACCCGCAGCCCGGCGACGAGAACCGGAATGGACACCGGGAGTTCAACTTTGAGCGTCCGGGCCCACGGCCCGTAGCCGATCGCGGTAGCCGCCTCGCGCACCTGCGCCGGCACCGCATCCAGAGCTTCCAGGACCGCCCGGACCATCAGTGCGGTGGTGTAGGCACTCAGCGCGACGATCACGTTGGCCTCGTCGAGGATCCTGGTTCCGATGATCATCGGCAGCACGACGAACAGCGCCAGCGAGGGGATCGTGAAGATCACGCCCGCGATCGCCGTCGTCAGTCGGCGCAGCGACGGGGCACGGTGCACCACCAACCCGAGCGGCAACGCGATCGCCAACCCGATCACCACCGGAGTCAGCGCCAGCCGCAGGTGGATGACGATGAGCGCCCATGCGGTGCCCAGATGCGTCAGCAAATAGTGCATCAGGCCCGCCTCAGATCCGTCTGCGTGCTTGAGCCGCGGCCAGCACATCGACCGCCAGCACGCCACCGACGACCTTCCCGGTCCCGTCCACGGCCACACCCACCGACGACGGCGACGACAACGCCGCATCCAGTGCCTGACTGAGGTTGCCGTCGATGTGGAACACCGAACCGACCTGCGCCATGGCCTCGGCCAGCGGTCCCCCGTCGCGGTGGCGGCGCAACCCGTCGGCATCGATCCAGCCCGTGGCGGTGCCGGCGTCGTCGACGACCAGGGCCCAGCCGTCGGGCGGTGCGGTGCTCGTCAGCGCGGCCGCGGGGATCGTCTGAATCTCATGCAGCGGCAGGCCCGTCGCGTCGATGAACTGCAACCACCGGTAGCCGCGACCCAGGCCGAGGAACTTGGCCACGAATTCGTTCGCCGGCCGCGCGAGCAGCCGCGCCGGTTCGTCGTACTGCTGCAGCACGCCACCCGGCCCGAACACCGCGACGCGGTCGGCGAGCCGCAGCGCCTCGTCGATGTCGTGCGTGACGAAAACCACGGTCTTGCGCAGTTCGCCTTGCAGCCGCAGGATCTCGTTCTGCAGTGAGTGCCGGACCACCGGGTCGACGGCGGAGAAAGCCTCGTCCATCAACAGAATCGGCGGATCTGCGGCCAGCGCCCGGGCTACGCCGACGCGCTGTTGCTCCCCGCCGGACAATTGAGCGGGATAGCGTGACGCGAGCTTCGGATTCAACCCGACCCGCTCGAGTACCCGATAGGCGGCGGTACGGGCGGCTCGCCGGGACTGGCCACGCAGCACCGGCACGGTCGCGACGTTGTCGATAACCCGTTGGTGGGGCATCAGACCCGCGCTCTGGATGACATAGCCGATGCCGCGGCGCAGCTGCACCGGGTTGACGGTCGACACGTCCTTGCCGGCCACGGTAACCGTGCCCGAAGTCGGGTCGACCATCCGGTTGATCATCCGCAGGGCGGTGGTCTTGCCGCATCCCGAGGAGCCGACGAAGACGGTCAGCTTGCCCTCGGGGACATGGAGACTCAGTCGGTCGACACCCGTGGCGCCGCCGGCGAATACCTTGCTGACGTTGTCGAAGGTGATCATGTCAAGGCTCGATCGGGTGGTCGAAGCCGTTGGCGCGCACCCATTTCCGGGCCGCCTGATCGGGGTCGACACCGCCGTTGCCCGAGACGGCGGCGTTGAGTTCGGCAATGCCTGCGGTGGTCAGCTTCGCCGAGACCGCATCCAGCACATCTTTGAGCCGATCCGACTTCTTCCGCGAATTCACCAGCGGCACAATGTTGCCGGCCAGGAAGTTGTGCTCGGGGTCCTCCAGTGCCACCAGGTGCTCCTGCACCACGGCCGGTGAGGTGCTGAAGATGTTCGCGGCGGTCGCCGTTCCGTCTACCAGTGCCCGCACCGTCACCGGCCCGCCGCCGTCGTTGATAGTGATGAAGTTGGCTGAGCTGATGTCCAGCCCGTACTTCTGCTTGAGGCCGGGCAGTCCGGCCGGCCGGGTCACGAACGCCGACGGCGCGGCGAATTTCACCTCTGCGGAATGCGCTGCCAGATCGGCGATGGTCTTGAGGTTCCATCTGGCCGCGGTCGCGGCGGTGACGGTGACGGTGTCGGTGTCGGAGGCCGGCGACGGCGTGAGGATGGAGAGGTCGCCGGGCAGCCGTTGGTAGAGCGCCAGCTCGACGGCATCGAGAACGGTCACCCGGGAGTCCGGCTGGAAGTAGAGCAGCAGATTGCCGATGTACTCCGGCACCAGGTCGATGGAGTGGTCTTTGAGCGCCGGAATATACGTCTCGCGACTGCCGATGCCCATCCTCCGCCCGACGTCGAAGCCGTTGGCGTGCAATGCCTGTGCATAGATCTCGGCGACGATCTGCGACTCCGGGAAGTCGCCGGACCCGACCACGATGGACTTCGGACCGCCGGCGCCGGACCCGAACGGGTCCGGGTTGGCGCAGGCCCCCGCCGGGTACACGACCAGCCACACGGCAACGGCGAGCATTGCCCGCCGTAGCCCCTTCACCCTGCCGAGACTACGTTGCCGCAACGCACCCGCAGCCGAGCGCGCCAGGAGTTTTCTTGTGATTGGGTTTCATTCCGGCCCGGATGGAGAAAGATGAACATATGACCAGCACGCCTCCTGGCTCGCTTCCCCCCGAGCAGCCGCGGCCCGATCCCGCGCCGTCTCGCCGTCCCGCGCCGCCGCCACAGTCCCGCCCGCTGCCCAAGGACAAGGCATCCGCGTTCACCCGGGCCGGCGCCCTGTGGTCGTCGCTGATCGCGGGCTTCCTGATCCTGATCCTGCTGCTGGTCTTCATCGCCCAGAACACGGTCCCCACCGCGTTCACGTTCCTGGGCTGGCACTGGACGCTGCCGCTGGGTGTGGCGATACTGCTGGCTGCCGTGGTCGGCGGGTTGATCACCGTCGCCGTGGGTACCGCCCGCATCCTGCAGTTGCGCCGGGCGGCCAAGACGAACCTGACCGCCGCCACCCGCTAAGCCAGCTTGGCGATCTCGGCCAGTCCGCGCGAGATCAAGGGCGCCACCACATCGGTCGCGTCGTCGGGGGCATCCTGTCCGTCGTCCTGCTCGGACATGCGCCGCCGGAAGTCGATGCCCGCGGCGATGATCGCCAGCTTGAAGTACGCCAGCGCCATGTAGAACTCCCACTGCCCGAGCGGCTGCCCGGAGACCAGCGAATACCGATCGGCGAGTTCGTCGGCCGACGGCAGCAGCGGCGAGGTCCACGCGGCCTGGGTATCGATGATCAGGTCCAGCGCGGGGTCGCGGTAGACACACATCAGGGCGGCGTCGCTGATCGGATCGCCCAGCGTCGACAGCTCCCAGTCGACGACCGCCCGCACGATGGTCGGGTCGTCGGCGTCCAGGATGGTGTTGTCGATTCGGTAGTCGCCGTGCACGATCGAGGTCCGGCTCTGTTGCGGAATGGCCTGCTGCAGCGCCGCATGCAATCGGGCGACGTCGTCGTCCCGACGGTCTTCGGGCAACCGCACCAGCTCCCACTGCGAGCCCCAGCGCCGCACCTGGCGTTGCAGATAGCCGTCGGGCTTGCCGAAGTCGCCCAGCCCGATGGCGGCTGGGTCGATGCTGTGCAGGTCGACGAGGACCCGGATCAGCGAGTCGACGCAGCCGTCGATGGCACGGCGGCCCAGTACTTCGAGCTCGGAGCGCCGCCGCACCACCTGTCCGGCAACGAATTCGACGATCTGGAACGGTGCGCCCAGCACCGTGTCGTCCTCACACAGCGCGATCGCGCGCGCCACGGGCACCGGGGTGTCCTGCAGCGCGGCCACCACCTTGAATTCCCGGGACATGTCATGCGCGGACGGCGTCAGGCCGTGCAGCGGTGGACGCCGAACCACCCAGCTCGTCGCATCGTCGTAGACGCGGAAGGTCAGGTTGGAGCGGCCGCCGGAGATGAACTCACCGCGCAATTCGCCCTGGCGCGGGATGTCCAGTGAGCGCAGATACCCGTCCAGCGCAGCCAACTCAAGGCCGTCAAGTCGGTCCACCGAAGTCACCGCACTTGTTTACCACCGTGGGGTCGACGGTCGACTCACCACCTTTGGTTTCGGGGCAGCAGATCCCACACATGCTCGGTGGCGTTGACCGTCGCCACCGTCGCCTGCCCGGTCCGCGAGAACAGTAGCCGCGTCACCGACGCGTAGTCGATGGGAAACGACAGCAACCGCGCGGTGCCGAGAATCTCGTGCAGCACCACGTTGATCACCCCGCCGTGGCTGAACGCGGCGATGGTCTCCTCGGGTTCGGCGGCGGCGACCAGGTCGTCGATCGCGGAACGCACCCGCGTGCGGAAGGCATCCTCATCGACCGCACTGGGCAGATGCCCCTGCGCCATCCGCTCCCACTCCTGCGGGAACTCGGTGCGAATCTGTTCGACCGGGATGTAGGACGCCAGGTCGCGGTCGTACTCGGCCAGTCGATCCTCGATTTGGACGGTCAGCTCGCGGGCGTGCGCGAGGGGCTCCGCGGTCTGGATCGCCCGGCGCTGGGGGCTGCTCACCACCCGGGAAATAGGAAACCGGGCCAGCGCCTCCGGCAGCCGCGCGACCTGCTGCAATCCCGTCTCGGACAGGTCGGGATCGGAGCCCTGGCCATGGTCGCTGCGCAGCGGCAACGCATGCCGGACCAGAAGGAGTTGCATGCGCCAAGCCTTGCATGCAGCTCCGGAGCACCTTGCCGACCCAGTAGAGAATGCTATTCTCCGAGCAGAGAGTGAGTGTGCAGACATGGCCGATTCACCGGCGACCGCGAGTGAAACCGCACTGGATGCCGGCGTGCTCGGTCGGTGGCTCGATGCGCAGGACGCGCCGGGACACGGCGAGGCTCCTGTCCTGGATCCACTCAGCGGCGGTTCGCAGAACACCCTTTATATGGTCCGGCGGGGGCCGGAGCGGATGGTGCTGCGGATGCCCGGTCCGCGGGCCGATGCTGCGCGTATCGACGGCTTGCGGCGCGAGATCCGGCTGGTACGGGCGCTGTCCGGCACCGATGTGCCGCACGCGGACCTGATCGCCGCCGACGAGACCGGCTCGATACTGGGTCTGCCGTTTTACGTGATGCGCGCTGTCGAGGGCTGGAGCCCGATGGACGGCGGGTGGCGGGCACCCTTCGACACCGACCTGGCGGCGCGCCGCGAACTGGCGTTCCAACTCGTGCAGGGCGCAGCCAAATTGGGCCGGGTGGACTGGCGCGCGCAGGGCCTGGCAGGCTTCGGGCGCCCCGACGGATTTCACGAGCGTCAAGTCGACCGCTGGCTGGCTTTTCTCGAGGCCTACCGGGTGCGTGAACTGCCCGGCCTGGGCGAGGCCGCGAACTGGCTGCGTCGCCATCGGCCGGCGCACTACACGCCCGGCATCATGCACGGCGACTACCAATTCGCCAACGTGATGTTCGCGCCCGGGGCGCCGGCCCGACTGGCCGCGATCGTGGACTGGGAGATGACGACCGTCGGTGATCCGCTGCTCGATCTGGCCTGGGCGCTGTTGGGTTACGACGGGGAGCAACCCCGCACCGGGGGGTTCTACCTCGACATGACCGGCATGCCCCCGCGTCGCGAACTGCTGTCCCGCTACGAGTCGGTCAGCGGGTTGTCTACCGAGAACATCGACTATTACCTGGTGTTGGCGAACTGGAAGCTCGGCATCGTGCTGGAGAAGACCTACGCGTCCGGCGTGCGCACCGGAAGGATCGACCCGAAGATCAAAGAGGCTTTCGGGGCGATGATTCCACAACTCATCGCGACCGCCGCCGAACTGACCCGGTGCTGACATGGGCTACGCGGACGAACTTTTCGACCTCACCGACCAGGTGGTGCTGATCACCGGCGGTAGCCGTGGACTGGGGCGGGAGATGGCATTCGGTGTCGCGCGTTGCGGTGCCGACGTGGTGATCGCCAGCCGCAACATGGACAACTGCGTGGCCGTCGCCAAGGAGATCGAAGCCCAGACCGGCCGCACCGCACTGCCTTATCAGGTGCACGTGGGCCGTTGGGATCAGCTCGACGGACTGGTGGAGGCGAGCTACGACGCTTTCGGCAAGGTCGACACCTTGATCAACAACGCCGGCATGTCGCCGCTGTACGGCAAGCTCTCCGAGGTCAGCGAGAAGCTGTACGACTCGGTCTTCAACCTCAATCTCAAAGGGCCCTTCCGGCTTTCGGCGTTGGTAGGTGAACGGATGGTGGCCGCCGGCCGCGGCTCGATCATCAACGTCAGCTCGGCGGGCTCGTTGCGCCCGAGCCCCGACATCATTCCCTACGCGTCGGCCAAGGCCGGACTCAACGCGATGACCGAGGGCTTCGCGCGCGCGTTCGGACCTACCGTGCGGGTCAACACGCTGATGGCCGGGCCGTTTCTGACCGACGTCAGCAAGGCGTGGAACCTGGAAGAGCGCAATACCGATATGTTCGGGCACCTGTCGCTCAAGCGTGCCGGGGAACCGTCCGAAATCGTAGGCGCTGCATTGTTTCTGGCGTCCGACGCGTCCAGTTTCACCACCGGCTCGATCGTTCGGGCCGACGGCGGCATTCCCTGACAGTCAGGAGGTATTCGATGGCATGGGACTTCTCCACCGAGCCGGAATTCGAGGAAAAGCTCGAGTGGGTCCGCAGTTTCGTTCACGACGAAGTGGAACCGCTGGAAGTACTGTTTCCCGGCTGCGAATTTCTGCCGCTGAACGACGAGCGGCGACGCATCGTCGATCCCCTCAAGCAGCAGGTGCGCGACCAGGGATTGTGGGCACCACACTTGGGCCCCGAACTCGGCGGTCAGGGCTTCGGCGCGGTGAAACTGACGCTGATCAACGAGATCCTCGGCCGGAGTCCCTGGGCGCCGATCATTTTCGGGACTCAGGCCCCCGACACCGGCAACGCGGAAATTCTGGCGCGCTTCGGCACCCAGGAACAGAAGGACCGCTACCTGGCCGGGCTGCTCTCCGGTGAGATCTTCTCCTGCTTCTCGATGACCGAACCGCAGGGCGGCGCCGACCCGCGGGTATTCACCACCGCGGCCGTGCGCGACGGTGACGAGTGGTTGATCAACGGACAGAAGTTCTTCTCTTCCAACGCCTCCGTCGCCTCCTTCTTCATCGTGGTCGCCATCACCGATCCGGACGTGCCGGTGCACCATGGTGCGTCCACCTTCCTGATCCCGGCCGGCACACCGGGTCTGACCATCGAAGCCAACCATCACCTGGTCGGGGCGGACCCGCACGAACCGGGCCATGCGCTGGTTCGCTACCGGGACGTACGGGTCGGCGCCGACGCGCTGCTGGGCGAGCCGGGACAGGGTTTCCAGATTCTGCAGACGCGACTGGCCGGGGGCCGCCTGCACCATGCCATGCGCTCCATCGGAATGGCGCAACGAGCCATTGAAATGATGTCGCGGCGCGCGAAAAGCCGTTTCACTCAGGGCAGTTCGCTGGCCGACAAACAACTGGTGCAGGAGTTCATCGCCGACTCGCACACCGAGTTGGTTCCGTTCCGCCTGACCGTGCTGCACGCCGCCTGGCTGATCGACAACGGCGACGAACGCGCGGCCCGCGCCGAGATCGGCGTCTGTAAGATCTTGGCCTCTCAGGTCCTGAAATCCATTGCGCTGCGGGCCATCCAGGTACACGGCGCACTCGGGCTGAGCGACCAGTTGCCGCTGGTCAACGTGTTGCTCGGCGGTATCGCCCTGGGACTGGCCGATGGACCGACGGAGGCGCACAAGGTCAATCTGGCTCGAATGCTGCTGAAGGGCTATGCGGCCGAGGAAGGCGAGTGGCCCAGCGAGATGCTCGAGGTTCGCCGCGAGGCGGCACGCAAGAAGTACGCCGGGGTGATCGATCGTGTTCCGGCACTTCCCGATTGACCGTGGCTGATCGTGTGACCGCGGCCGTCGAGCGCGCCCTCGACGACCGGCAGCGTGAGGCCACCGAAGAGGTGGAACGCATCCTGGCCGCCGCGGTTCGGGTGATGCAGCGGGTGGCCCCCGAACCGCCCCGGGTCAGCGACATCGTCGCCGAGGCGGGTTCGTCGAACAAGGCGTTCTACCGTTATTTCGCCGGGAAGGACGACCTCATCCTGGCGGTGATGGAGCGTGGTGTGGCGATCGTCGTGTCCTATCTGCAGCATCAGATGGCCAAGCAGTCGCGGCCGCAGGACAAGGTCGCCTGCTGGATCGAGGGAGCCCTGGCCCAGGTTGCCGACCCACACCTGATCAGCATGAGTCGCGCGGCTGCCGGGCAGATGTCGAACTGGCTTGCCGCCGACCGGGAAATGCTGCTGCCGCTGCGGGAGCTGTTGGTGGAACCGGTCGCCGCGCTGGGCAGCGCCGACGTCGAACGCGATGTCGAGGCGGTCTACGGTGGCACCGTCGCGATGATGCGACGGTACGTCGGTTCGGCCGACCGGCCGGCCCGGGAAGACATCGAGCACCTGGTGCAGTTCTGCCTGCTCGGGCTGGGAGTCGGTTGATGCGCGCCATCGTCTGCAACGCCTACGGGCCCCCGGAGGACCTGGTCCTCGCCGAGGTTGCCGACCCGGTGCCGGCGCCGGGACAGTTGCTGGTGCGGGTACATGCCGCGGCGGTGAACTTCCCGGACGTGCTGTTCATCGCGGGCAAGTACCAGATCAAGATCCCGCCGCCGTTCATCCCCGGCAATGAGATCGCCGGTGAGGTGGTGGGCGGCGACGGCGCGTCCTTCGCCCCCGGGCAGCCAGTGTTCGGCACGACATTCGGGGCGTTCGCCGAGTTGGCAGTGCTGGATGCCGCGACGGCCGCACCGCTGCCCGACGGGGTGGACTTCGGCTCTGCCGCAGCCTTCGGCGTGACCTATCGGACCGCGTACCACGCGCTGCGCTCGGTGGCCGAGGTCGCCGCGGGCGAGTGGGTCGTGGTGCTGGGGGCGGCCGGCGGAGTGGGACTGGCGGCAGTCGACCTGGCAGTAGCGATGGGCGCGCGGGTGCTGGCGGCGGCATCCAGCCCCCGAAAATTGGACCTGTGCCGCCAGCGCGGCGCCGAGGCGACCGTCGACTACGACGACGAGGACCTCAAGCTACGGATCCGGGAACTGACCGGCGACAGCGCCCGGGTGGTCCTGGACCCGGTCGGCGGATCCTATGCGGAACCCGCACTGCGGGGCCTGGCCCGCGGAGGTATGTTCGTCACGCTCGGCTACGCGGCCGGATCGATCCCGGCCATTCCGCTGAATCTGGTGATGCTCAAGAACATCACCATTCGCGGCATGGAGATCCGCACTTTCGCCGAAGACTATCCCGACGAGTGCGCCCGCGACCTGGCGGAGCTTTCGCGGCTCTTCGCCGACGGCAGGATCCGGCCCTACATCGGCGCCCGATTTCCGCTCGCCGAAACCTCCGCGGCGTTGCGTTACGTCGCCGACCGCAAAGTGCTGGGCAAGGTCATCATCGACGTCGCCTGACCCGCGGCGAGCAGACGCAAAAGCCCCCGGGAGCGCATGCTCCAAAGGAGCTTTTGCGTCTGCTCGCCCCTCCTACGGGACCACGATGTTGAAGTTGGGGTCAGGCTGATCGAGTACCGCCAGCAGCGACTGCAGCGCGCTCTGGTCGCCCGACACCTCTAGGCCGGGTGAGCTGAAGTCGCCCATCGCGACACCGAGAAGCCGAAACTTGGTGTCGAGCTTGACCGTAACCGTCGCGCTGGCGGGATCGGCGGGAACTCGGCGCCGTACCAGTACACCGTTGCGCAGGCCAAGCCGGTAATTCGCGTCCAGGTCGGCGAACGTGATGTCGATCGCGATGTCCAGATCCCAGCTGCGCGGACCGTTCACCCGGATGGCGAGGCCGTCGAAGATCTGCTCGGGTGTCAACTGCGAAAGCAGGGTCAACGAGGTGGCTTGCGTCGCCGTCCCGAAGTTGCCGACCCGCAGTTCGGTGGCGCCGCTCATGAAGAAGTTGCGCCACGTCGCGTTCTCGGCCCCGTAGCCCAACTGTTCCAGCGTGTCCGCGTACAGCTCTCGCGCCGCGCCGTGCTGCTCGTCGGTGAACATGGCGTGGTCGAGTAACGTTGCCGCCCAGCGGAAATCGCCGGAATCGAAGGCAGCGCGGGCCAGCTCGACCACCCTGTCGATACCGCCGAGAGCTTGAACGTACCGGGGACCCAGCGCCTCGGGCGGGTGCGGCCACAACCGCCCGGGGTTGCCGTCGAACCATCCCATGTAGCGCTGGTACACGGCCTTCACATTGTGGCTGACCGAGCCGTAGTACCCGCGCGCATGCCAGGCCTGATCCAAAGCCGGTGGCAACTGGAACATTTCAGCGATCTCGACGCCGGTGAAGCCCTGGTTGAGCAGTCGCAGCGTCTGGTCGTGCAGGTACGCGTACAGGTCGCGCTGCAGGGAGAGAAATTCGACGATGCGCTCGTGACCCCAGGTCGGCCAGTGATGAGAAGCGAAGACGACGTCGGTCCGATCGGCGAAGGAGTGGATCGCCTCGGTGAGATAACCGGACCAGGCATGCGGATCACGCACCAGCGCGCCGCGCAGGGTCAGCAGGTTGTGCAGGTTGTGGGTGGCGTTCTCGGCCATGCACAGGGCACGGAATTGCGGGAAATAGAAATGCATTTCGGCGGGGGCCTCGGTACCCGGCGCCATCTGGAACTCGATCTGCACTCCGTCGATGGTGTGCGTCTCACCGGTCTCCCGAATATCGACCGTGGGGACGATCAGCCCTACCTCACCGGTCGACGGCGTCTGGCCCAGCCCGCAACCGACCTGCTCCTGCGGCCCCCGTTGCAGCAGCGTGCCGTACATGTAGGTCGCGCGGCGGGTCATCGCCGGACCGGCATAGACGTTCTCCTGCACGGCGTGTGCGGTAAAACCCTCCGGTGCGAGCACCGCCACTTTCCCGTCGTCGACGTCGGCTTGCGAGGTCACGCCGAGCACGCCGCCGAAGTGGTCGACATGGCTGTGGGTGTAGATCACCGCTACGACTGGCCGGTCGCCGCCTCGATGGGAGCGGTACAACTGCAGTGCGGCCGCCGCTACCTCGGTGGAGACCAGCGGGTCGATGACGATGACTCCGGTGTCGCCTTCGATGAAACTGACGTTGGAGATGTCGAAGCCGCGCACCTGGTAGATGCCGGGCACCACCTCGTACAGGCCCTGTTTGGCGGCCAGCGTGGACTGGCGCCAGAGGCTGGGATGGACCGACGGGGGGGCCGGCCCGTCGAGGAATGAGTACACGTCGTTGTCCCAGACCACGCGGCCGTCGGCCGCCTTGATGACGCAGGGGGTCAGCGCGGCGATGAACCCGCGGTCGGCGTCGTCGAAATCCCTTGTGTCATGCAGCGGTAGCGCATGGCTGCGGTGCGCCGACTCGATTGTCGCGGTAGGAGACTTGTGATCCACCGGCCCTACCTTGCCATCAATCGAGCATTCCCGAGTAACAACCCGCGGGCAAATTATTTCGCCGGACCCTAGCCATTCAGTCGGGTCACGTCGCATACTTCCCGGGGCGGTCCGCAATGAGGATGGGCCGCTACAACGGGCAAAGGAGCACAGGTGAAACGTGGACTGACGGTTGCGGTGGCAGGAGCGGCCATTCTGGTCGCAGGTCTTTCCGGATGTTCGAGCAACAAGTCCAACACGAGCAGCGGGTCCTCGAGTGCCACGTCGGGCAGCAGCGGCGGCGGAGCTTCGGGCACGAAGGTCATCATCGACGGCCAAGACCAGCACGTCACCGGAACGACCGTGTGCACCACGGCGGCCGGCAACGTCAACATCGCGATCGGTGGCCAGGCGACCGGTATCGCCGCGGTGCTCACCGACGCCAACCCTCCCGAGGTCAAGTCGGTGGGTCTGGGCAACGTCAACGGCGTGACCCTCGCTTACACCTCCGGCACCGGCCAGGGCAAGGCCGAGGCGACCAAGAACGGCAACAGCTACAAGATCACCGGCACTGCCACCGGGATTGACATGGCCAACCCGATGTCCCCGGTCAACAAGCCATTCGAGATCGACGTCACCTGCTCCTAGGGTGACGGTGCGGGCGGTTGCCACCCATCGACCGGCAACCGCACCGCGAAGTCGGTGTGGCCGGGCTTGCTGTCCAGCGTGATCGTCCCGTTGTGCGCTTTGACGACGGCGGAGGCGATCGCCAGACCAAGCCCGGTACTACCGCCCTTGCGCGAACGTGAGCTGTCGCCACGGGCGAAACGTTCGAACACCTCCGACTGTTGCGCCGCGGGTATCCCCGGGCCGTTGTCGATGACCTGCAACACCGTGTGCGTCGGCTCTGCGCTCAGCCGGGTGGTGACGACGGTGCCTGGTCCGGTGTGAATCCGGGCGTTGGCAAGCAGATTCGCCAACACCTGATGCAGTCGTGCCTCATCACCGGTAACCATCACCGGTTCGGGCGGCAGGTCGAGTTCCCACTGGTGATCCGGACCCGCGATGTGCGCGTCGCTGACCGCGTCGACGGCAAGGCGCGACAGGTCCACCGGTTCTCGCTCCAGCGGCCGACCGGAATCCAGCCGCGCCAGCAGCAGCAGGTCCTCGACAAGACGCGTTATTCGCTCTGTCTCCGAGGCGACGCGGCTCATGGCGTGCGCCACCGCCTCGCGGTCGTCACCCATCCGTTGGGCAAGTTCGGTGTAACCGCGGATCGCGGCCAACGGTGTGCGCAGTTCGTGGCTGGCGTCAGCGACGAATTGGCGCACCCGGGTCTCGCTGGCCTGGCGGGTCGACAGGGCCGCAGAGATGTGGTCCAGCATCCGGTTGAGCGCCGAACCGAGTTGACCCACTTCGGTATACGGATTCGCGTCGGCTTCGGACACCCGGACCGGCAGCTCCACCTCGCCGCGGTCCAGCGGCAGGTCGACCACCCTGGCCGCGGTTTGGGAGACGCGCCGCAACGGCGCCAGCGCCCGCCGGATGATCACCACCCCGGCGGTCGTCGCCGCGACCAGTGCGATCACGGTGACGATGCCGAAGATGATCAGCATCCGGAACGCGGTGGCGTCGATGTTCGACATCGACAGGCCCGTGACGATGACATCGGTCCGGTTGCGGCTCGGGGCGGCGACGACCCGGTAGCGGCCCAGACCGTCGAGATTCAGCGTCACCGGCAACCGGCTGCCGGCGATCTGCTCAAGCTGGTGCTGGGCGGTCGGCGTCAACGCGGCCCGAGTGCCGCTGCTGGTCAGGTAACCGGCGTCCACGGTCTTGCCGTCACTGACCACCGCCGCGACCATGCCGGCCGGCTGGCCGGGCGCGTCCAGGAATCTCGGGCCCGGGCCGATCTTGGGTACCCGCGGCTCGCGCCGGCGCGGTGATTCGGGATACAGCAACGACGAGCGATACGAGGTGCCGCTGAGCTGGCTGTCCAGCTGGGCCAGTAGGTGGTGGCGCAGCGCGAGTTCGGTTGCGGCGGTGATGCCAATACACACCACGGCAAGCACGGCGACCTGTCCCAGGAGAAGGCGCAGCCGCAGCGACCAGACCCGAGGGCTCCTAGCGCGCCGGCTTGAGGACATATCCTGCGCCGCGCAGCGTGTGGATCATGGGTTCGCGACCGTTGTCGATCTTCTTGCGCAGGTATGAGATGTAGAGCTCGACGATGTTCGATCGGCCACCGAAGTCATAGCTCCAGACACGATCCAGGATCTGCGCCTTGCTCAGCACCCTTCTGGCGTTGCGCATCATGAAGCGCAGCAGCTCAAACTCGGTGGAGGTCAACGAGATCGGTTCGCCGGCCCGGGTCACTTCGTGGCTGTCTTCGTCAAGAACCAGATCACCGACGACGAGTTGGGCGCCACTGTCGACCGTCGTGACACCGGTGCGCCGCAGCAGGGCGCGCAACCGCAGCACCACCTCTTCAATGCTGAACGGTTTGGTGACGTAGTCGTCTCCGCCGGCGGTCAATCCGGCGATGCGGTCTTCCACCGCGTCCTTGGCTGTCAGCAGCAGAACGGGAAGACCGGGATTCTCCTGCCGCAAACGGTGCAGGACGTCCAGCCCGCTCATGTCAGGCAGCATCACGTCCAACACGACTACATCGGGGCGTTCGGCGCGGGCGGCGGCGAGGGCGGAGGCGCCGTCGCCTGCCGTGGCGATGTTCCAGCCCTCGTAGCGCAGCGCCATCGACACCATCTCGGCCAGGACGGGTTCGTCGTCCACCACCAGCACGGTGACCGGTTGGCCGTCGGCGCGACACATGACCACGCGTTCAGTTCGGGGAGCCGCCACGCGTTCCAGTATCCGCACCGGGCTGGGCCAAGGCTATGGCATCCCTATGCGCCGGCTGTGAAAGGCCGCGCGACCGCGACGGCGATCACGCGGCCTCCCCGGTGTGGCGTCGTTAGTACCAGTAGCGCCTGCCGGCCACCGGGCGACCGACGGACCCCATGGCCCACATCACCGCACCGATGATCAGCAGAATCACTCCGAGCACTGTCAACAAATGCACACCGAAGACAAAGCCGAGGATGAGCAAGAGAGCACCGACGACAATCATGGCGGTTTCCTTTACCTAGCAGGGATGTGATCAATGGGTTGCATCGAACTGGGCTGCGGCAACTTGGGCGTCCGGCAATCCTTTACTTTCGGATTCACGCCCATGTAATTCAGCGGCCCTGCGATCACCGTCACCGCGACGGTTCCCGCTGAGGCACAACTTGTTTGCTCGCCTTTGAAGTAGTCTCGTTGCCAGGCTGCGAGGACTCCTATGAGCAGCCAGATCAAAACAATCGCACCGAGAATTCCGCGACCGCGCACCATAGTGACCTCCATTGTTGCCCGAAACAATTCCCGCTCATGCAGCGTTGCCCGTTGTACTCATGCCTAAACATGAAAAGGGCGTGTCGAATCAGTCGCCTTGTTCGGCGAGCCACGTCTCGGCGCGCTTTTTCGATGCCCGGGACAGCCACGCGTCCTGAATGAGTTCGGTCAACTCGGAAACATCGATGTCGGCCAGGCGGCTCGAGCGCACCAGCACCGAGGGGTGCCCGTCGAAGTGGGCAGTGCTGAAGAACGGCGAGGCGGGGTCCTGGATGAGGGCGAGCTTGTCGCTTTGCGACTCGACCCAGAACATGATCACGTCGGCCCAGCGCTCGCCGGTGTCGGGGTCGGTGCAATCCGGTTGCGCGGTGCGGAAGAACACGAACGACTTTCCGCCCACTTGATAGATCGTGTTGCCCTTAGGCCCTTCCACTCGTTTGACGTGCGGCATGGACGCGGCGATGCGATGCACGTCGCCAACCTCGGCGGGTCGATGAGCCATACAGTGACGATACCGGGCTAGGCTTGCCGGTCCGCGGCTGTAGCATTGGCAGCCGGTAAAAGGGTTGCAGCAGAGGGGGATAACTACACGGTGACTGATACCTTGTTCGCCGACGTCTCGGAATACCAAGTGCCGGTGAATGACTCATATCCATACCGAGTGTTATCGATTCGCGTCAGTGACGGCACGTACCGTGACCATAACTTCGCACGCAATTACGCATGGATGCGACGTGCCATCGACAGCGGCCGGCTGACATTCGGCATCGTGTACACCTATGTGCGCCCCAATTGGCTGGCCAACGCCAACACGGTGCGGTCGATGATCGACGCCGAGGGTGGCCTGCATCCCCGGGTGGCACTGATGCTCGATGTGGAATCGGGGGGCAACCCGCCGGGTGACGGATCGGGCTGGATCAACCAGTTGTACTGGAATTTGGCTGACTACGCCGGCTCGCCGGCCCGAATTATCGGTTATGCCAACGCTTATGACTTTTACAACATGTGGCGGGTGCGTCCGCCGGGACTGCGGGTGATTGCGGCGGCATATGGGTCCAACCCAAATCTTCCCGGCCAGGTGGCGCACCAATACACCGACGGCCAGGGTTACAGCCCGAATCTGCCGCAGGGCGCGCCGCCGTTCGGCCGCTGCGACATGAATTCGGCCAATGGACTTACCCCGCAACAGTTTGCCGCCGCGTGTGGCATCGCAACGAGCGAAGGATGGTTGATGGCTCTCACCGATGACGAGCAGAACGAACTGCTGACGAAGGTGCGCGAAATCTGGGATCAACTACGCGGGCCCGACGGCGCAGGGTGGCCCCAGCTGGGTCAGAACAGCGAGGGTCAGAATCTGACCCCGGTCGACGCGATCGCGGCGATCAAGCTGGACCTGGAACAGCCGCCGTCATCCCAGTCGTCCAGCTGAAACGGACCGCGAAGCTATCCGATCAGACCCGGGCCGGCGCCCAGAACACCGTCCGCTCCGGCGCTGCCATCGAGCCCGTCGGGTCCGATGGCTCCCTGGGGTGCCGGGGCACCGCCGAGCGCTCCGGCGCCTCCGGCGCCGCCGGTGCCGAACAGCCGCGACGCCCCCCCGGCACCGCCGTTGCCGCCCGCGCCTCCTGCGGCACCGTTCTCGCCGCCCCCGCCCTCGGTGAAGGAAGAACCGCCGGCACCGCCGGCGCCACCGGTGCCGCCATTTCCGAACAGCAAGCCGCTGGCGCCGCCGCTACCACCGGCACCACCGTTGGCGCCGGTCCCGAAACGGTCCTCGAAGTCCGCGATGGCGCGGCCTCCGATTCCACCGTGTCCACCGGTTCCACCGTTGCCGATCAGCATCCCGCCGTTGCCACCCGCGCCGCCGGCGCCCCCAGCGCCCCCGGCGAAGTCGCCGCTGATCCCGCCGTCGCCGCCGGCCCCGCCGACCGCGCCGGCTCCGAACAGCCCCGCGTTGCCGCCGGCACCACCAGTACCCCCGGCGCCGGCGAGCAGACCCAAATAGACGTCGCCGCTGCCGTCGACAAGCCGGCCCGCACCGCCGGCACCACCATTTCCTCCGGCACCGGCAGCACCCAACAGCCAGCCGCCACGCCCGCCGCCACCACCATCGCCACCGCGGCCGCCGCTACCGATGAAGAAGCCCCCGTCGTCGGGCTGGGAGTCCACGAAGCCGGTCAATCCGCCTGACCCACCGGCTGCTCCGGCACCGCCCTTTCCGATCAAGCCCGCCGCACCTCCGGAACCACCGGCACCGCCGGCGCCACCGTAGGCGCCTTGCGGAGTCCCGTTGGTGTCGAGAATTCCTGCCGCCGCGCCCGCGCCTCCCTGCCCGGCCGCGCCACCATCGCCCAGAAGCCAACCGCCACGTCCACCACCACCGCCGGCGCCCCCGTCGCCCGCGGCGAAGAACCCGGCCGGACCACCGGCGCCGCCGGCAGCGCCGGCGCCACCGTTACCGAACAGGCCCGCCGCCCCGCCTGCACCACCGGCGCCCCCGGTACCGCCGCGCCAGCCGATTTCGGCCCAGTTTCCGTCGCCGCCGGCACCGCCCTGGCCGCCGGCGCCGGCGTTGCCGAACAACAGGCCGCCCGCCCCGCCGGTACCGCCGGCGCCACCGATACCCCCATTCAGGCCGAAGAGTGGTTGGAAATTGGGACCGAATCCGGTACCGCCGGTTGCGCCGCCTGCCCCGCCGGCACCGCCTTGTCCGCCGGCGCCCCACAGCCCCGCCGCGCCGCCGGCTCCGCCCGCGCCGCCGTTGAAGCCAGTCGCGCCTTTAACACCGGCCACACCCGAACCACCATTGCCGCCGGCGCCACCGTTGCCGTACAGCCAGCCACCCTGGCCTCCGGCACCACCGCCCGCGTTGGGCCCGCCGGCGCCGCCGGCACCACCGTTGCCGATCAGCCCGGCCGCGCCACCGCTGCCACCCACAGCGGCAGCCGCGGATTGCGAAAAGCCGTTTCCTCCACTGCCGTACAGCAGTCCGCCGGCACCGCCGTTGGGGTTCGCAGCCGTGCCGTCGGCACCGTCACCGATCAGCGGCCGGCCGAGAACGGCCTGCGTGGGAGCGTTGATGACGCCGAGGATGTCGTGTTGCCAGGCCTGCAGCGTCACGTTTGCTGCTTCAGCAGAGGCGTAGCTGTCCGCAGCTCCGGTCAAGGTCTGCACGAACTGGTCGTGAAAGGCCGCCACCTGGCCGCTGAGTGCTTGATACTGCCGGGCATGGCCGGAGAACAGCGCGGCGATGGCGGCTGACACCTCATCTGCACCCGCGGCGAAGATCTCGGCCGTAGGAACCGCCGCACGGAGATTCGCGGAACTCAGATTGGCGGCGACCGCCGACAGATCCGTCGCCGCTGCAGTCAACATTCCGGGAGCCGCCAACAGATACGACACAGTCGACCTTTCCACTTGCCTCAGCCGCATTCGACTGCTTGGTGGCCGTCACGATACCGATTCAGCGCACTGCTGTTGGACTGTTTAAGAGAACCGAAATCCTTTACTAGAAACTAATTCTGGGAGCTCGGCCGCTGTGCGGACACAAACAGGGTCGGCGGCATCGAAACTTCGGTGCCATCCGTGACGTTGCGGCCGTAACGGGCCATCAGTCCGGGGAAGTCCACCGCCGAAGCCTCCCAGCCGCGTTCCCGCAGCCACTGCGGCAGCGCCGTACGCTCCTCGGCGTACCAGAGGTCTTCAACGGCCGGCATCGGGGCGTCGGTGACTTGAGCGGCCACCGCGCGCATGCGTTGCATCTCTTGCCGCTGGCGCTGCACCAGATCGGCATCCATGAAGCCCTCGCCGGGAACGTTGGACGCCAACCAGCTGCCCGGCGCGCTGAGCGCATCGATCCGTTCGAACAGCAGGTCCTGGGCTTGCGCCGGTAGGTAGCGCACCAGCCCCTCGGCCGACCAGGCCGACGGCCGGGCGGGGTCGAAGCCCGCATCCTGCAACGCTTTTGGCCAGTCGTGGCGCAAATCGATCGGGACATTCACCAGCTGGGCGCGCGGCGTTGCACCGTGCCGGTCCAACGTGGCGGTCTTGAACTCCAGCACCTTGGGCTGGTCCAACTCGTAGACCACGGTGCCGTCGGGCCACGGCAGCCGCCAGGCACGCGAGTCCAGGCCCGCCGCCAGGATCACGACCTGCCGCACCCCGGCCCCGGCCGCCCCCAGAAAGTACTCATCGAAGAACGCCGTGCGCGTTGCCATGAAGTCGATCATCAGGTGCGCCCGCGACGCCATCTCCGGCTCGATCTCGGTGGCCCGGGCCAGCATCTCGGGGTTGGCGTAAATGCTCCACATGCCCTCCCCCGCCGCATCGAGGAACACCCGCGCGAACGGGTCTTGGATCAGCGGGCTGGCGCTCTCGGTTTCGGCGGCCCGGGCCGCCGCTACACCGAGAGCCGTCGATCCCACGCTTTGGGTGATCTCCCAGGAATCGTTCTCCGTGCGCATGACGGTCCCCTTCCCGAAAAAGTGAGCTTTACGAACTATTCTTCCCGCCGCCGGGGCAGCGCGCCGCTCCCCTACGCTTTTTCCCAGAGGGTCTACAGGTTGCAAGGGAGCACCAATGACACGTACGCCGCAGGAAGTCTTCGCCCATCACGGAAAGGCGCTCGTCACCGGCGACCTCGACGAGATCGTCGCCGACTACACCGACGATTCGGTGGTCATCAGCGCGGGCGGCGTTGCGCGAGGCCGCGACGAGATCCGCCGGGTGTTCATCAAGCTGCTCGAAGATTTGCCCAAGGCGGACTGGGATCTGAAGACCCAGATCTTCGACGGCGATGTGCTCTTCCTGGAGTGGGCAGCCGAGTCCGCCGTCAGCCGGGCCGATGACGGCGTGGACACCTTCGTCTTCGGTGACGGCATGATCCGCGCGCAGACCGTTCGCTACACCCCACGTGCCAAGGCATGAACAGCATAGATCTGGACGCCGTCGGCGGGTGGATGTCGCAGCAGGGCCTGGGCGAGGGCCCGCTGCAGGATGTCTCCGCCGTGACCGGGGGGACGCAGAACGTGATGCTGCGCTTCACCAGATCCGGTCGGCCGTATGTGCTGCGCCGCGGCCCGCGGCATCTGCGCGCCCGCAGCAACAGTGTGATCCTGCGGGAAACCAGGGTGCTTGCGGCGCTGGCCGGCTCCGACGTACCGCACCCGCGGCTGATCGCGACGTGCGATGACACCGACGTGCTGGGCGACGCCGTCTTCTACCTGATGGAGCCGATCGACGGGTTCAATGCGGGGGAAGGTCTGCCGCCCCTGCATGCCGGCAATCCCGAGGTGAGATTCGGCATGGGTCTGTCGATGGCCGATGCACTGGCCAAGCTGGGTGCCGTCGACCATGTCGCCGTCGGCCTCGCCGACTTCGGCAAACCTGACGGCTTCCTGGAACGCCAAGTGCCGCGCTGGCTTTCGGAGCTGGCGTCCTACCAGGAGTACGACGGCTACCCCGGTCCCGACATTCCGGGCATCGACGAAGTGTCCGCCTGGCTGGAAAGTCACCGCCCCGCACGCTGGACCCCCGGCATCATGCACGGCGATTACCACGCAGCGAACGTGATGTTCTCCCGCACCGGACCCGACGTGGTGGCGATCGTGGACTGGGAGATGTGCACGATCGGCGACCCCCTGCTGGACCTGGGCTGGTTGCTGGCCACCTGGCGCCAGTCGGACGGGTCGAGCGTGTTCGGCCACGCCCTGGGCGGCACCGACGGTTTGGCCAGCACCGACGACTTGCTGGAACGCTATGCCGCCAACACCGCTCGCGATTTGTCGCACATCACCTGGTACACCGTGTTGGCTTGCTTCAAGCTCGGCATCGTCATCGAAGGGACGTTGGCCCGTGCCTGCGCGGGTAAGGCCGAGAAGGCGGTCGGCGATCAGCTGCACGCGGCGACGGTGCACTTGTTCGAGCGGGCGCTGACCCTGATTGGGACGCCCTAGTGGCTTGAGCCATTAGTTCTCGCGAGCTGACGCACGGAGGTGTGGGGCGCAGCAGGTTATGAGCAATCGCGGCGCACAGAATCCAGGCCGAGTTAGCGCCAAATCGGCCTGAGGCATGAGCGCCAGGGGGCCGTAGATGAGGTCGGGGAACACGGTTTCGGTGGCCGACTTGGTCGGCACCAGCGAGAACTGTGCACCGGCGCGAGGGCAGGCTCACACCACGGTGCTGTTGCGGTAGGCCGAGTCGCGGCGCAGCGTGCCCGAAGGTGAACTGTGGGCCCCAAGCTCACTGCCCGCGCGCCGATGCGTGCTTCCCTGCCGGGACTTATCCTCAGGTGTGCCACTGTGGAGACTGCGTGACTATCACGAAGACGATCTGGACCAGGCCATTCACATCTGGGATCAAAGCCGTGCCGAAGCGTCGGCTGAACCCGTGTTCGCACTGGCCGAGCTGGTAGCGGCCGCCCGGGCCGGTCAGCCGACGGTCGTGGCCGAGGTGAGCGGCGAGGTGGTTGGCCTGGCTGTCGCCCGGATCGAGGGGGATCGGGCGTGGGTGTTGCTGATCGCACTAGCCTCGCGGTGGCGTCACCGCGGAATCGGTAGCGCGCTGCTGGCCGATCTGGAGCGACGGTTGCGCTCGCACGGAGTGTTCAGAATATGCACGATATTGCCGGTTGGCGCAACGGGATCCACGGCGCTGGAGAACTCGGGCTATACGCGGCGCGACGGGTTGGCTTACTACGAGATGATCGAGCATTTGCACCCGGATCAGACCAACCTGCTGGCCGCACTCGGCGGACGCCTGTTACCACCCGGGCTGTGGCAGGAACTTGCCGGAATGGAACAAGAGAAGGACATCATCGAGAATCGCGTCATCGCCCCGCTGGTCCATCCCGAAGTCGCCAATCGCTACGGCGTGCGGCCGCCAAAGGCAATTATCTTGTTCGGGCCCCCGGGTACCGGGAAAACCAGTTTTGCCAAAGCGATTTCGTCGCGCCTCGGTTGGCCGTTCATAGAACTGTTTCCCTCCCGCCTGGCCGCGGCAGCACCGGGGGGTTTGGCCGCGTCGCTTCGGGAGGTGTTCGCGGAATTGGCCGAACTGGATGAGATGGTGTTGTTCATCGATGAGGTTGAAGAAATCGCCATCGCGCGTGCGGGCGCCAGCACGGTGGAAACGGGTGTGACCAACGAGTTGCTCAAGCTCATTCCGGTATTCCGCGAACGCGACAGCCGACTGATGGTGTGCGCCACCAACTCGGTCCGCTCGCTCGACTCCGCGTTTCTTCGGCCGGGGCGTTTCGATTACGTCATTCCTGTCGGACCCCCCGACCTACCGGCCCGGATCGCGGTCTGGAAGCGCTATCTCGGCGACGCCGATTCCATGCTTGACGTTGACCTGTTAGCCTCCGCGTCGGAACTGTTCACCCCCGCCGATATTGAGTTTGCAGCCCGCAAGGGCGCTCAGGCCGCTTTCGATCGCGAGATGTCCTGCGGCCGAGGTGAACCAGCGACCACCGAGGACTATCTGACGGCGATCAGAGCCGTTCGACCCACGTTAACGACCGCGAACCTGACCGCATTCACTCAGGACAAAACGGAATTCGCCCGCCTGTAGCGCACGCCGGCGCTCAATCGCGGGTGCGCCGGCCCCGCCGCCTTTCCCAACCGCAGACCCTGCGCATGGTCCTGACCGGCCCGCCCAACGACATCTCATCTCTTGTCCAGCAGGCTCACAGAAGCCGGGACACACCGGGCGTCGAACGGGCGCTCTTCGCCCGAGCGACCGCAAGAACCGGGCCGAATTCGACGGCGGCTCGGAGTTCAAAGGAGACAAGCGGTCGCTGCCCAGCAAGCCGTGCATAACTTGCGGCCGGCCGATGACATGGCGCAAGCGCTGGGCCCGCAGCTGGGACGAGGTGAAATTCTGCTCGGAGGCCTGCCGGAGGGGTAGTAGGAACGGGACTGAAACCTGATCGTACGGCGAGCGCCGGTTGAGGACGCATCACGCCGCGGTTTGTTGTCGCCCTACATCACACCCGGCCTCGAGTGGCCTCCGCCGGACCTCCCCGGCCTCAATGACTTCTGGAGCACACCGGGCAGGCAGTCGACGAGGGCCCTTCACGGCAACAACAATTCGCCCCGTGTCATTGCAGAGACCGCGTTGCAAGATCCAGCCGAAGGGATTATTCTGAACTTAATGTTCATTAGTGATCATGTTAGCCATTATATCGACCAGGCGAACTCGTCGGCCGGCGTGTCGAACCGCGCTGTCTGAGCCACATGATCAACATGGAGGGTCACAACCCAGGCGAGGGGTCGAAGGACGGACACTCCCTTCAAAAACCCCTTCGGGTGGTGGTGACGGGCGCTTCCGGCAATGTCGGGACCGGAGTACTGCGAGCGTTGGCAGCCCGAGTGCCCGATGCCCAAGTCGTTGGTGTGTGTCGCAGGCCTCCGGCTTCGGGTCGCGGCTACGACTGGGTCCGCTGGTATGCGATAGACCTGTCAGCGCCCAACGCTGAGGCATTGCTCGAGACTGTGATGCGGTCGGCGGACGTCGTCATCCACTTGGCTTTGTCCGTCCAGCCGGTCCGTGACGTCGATTACCTGTACCGCGCCAATGTCCTCGGCAGCAAGGCCGTCTTCGACGCGGTGATCGCCGCCCGGGTGCCGCAGGTCATATACGCCTCCAGCCTAAGCGTCTACGCTCCCGGGCTCGGCGCACCTGTGACCGAGACGTGGCCGGTATCGGGCCAGCCCACATCGACGTACAGTCGTCATAAAGTCATCGTCGAGCAGCTGCTCGATAGCCTCGTCGCCGAGCATCCGGCGATGGTAGTTGCCCGTTTTCGGCCCACTGTGGTGGTGCAGCGTGAAGCGGCGTCGCTTTTTCGAGCGCTGTATCTGGGTTCGCATATTCCGAGTGCGTTGATCAAGCTGCTACGCGCCGAAGTCCTGCCGTTACTGCCGTTGCCGGATGGCCTGCGTTTGCAGTTCGTCCATGCAGACGATGTCGGCGAGGCCGTGGTCAGGCTGATGCTCAACCACGCTCACGGGTCGTTCAACATCGCCGCTGACGTTCTGGACGACCGCGCAATGGCCGCGTTGATCGGAGCCCGGCCGATTTCGGTAGACCCCCGCTGGATGCGACGGGCAGTCCTGTTCCTCAGCCACATCGGCGCAGTGGCGATAACTCCGGGCTGGTACGACGTTGCGACGAAGTCGCCCCTCATGGACACCTCGAAGGCGCTCCGCGAGCTGGGGTGGACACCCCGATGGTCGTCCGAGAAGAGCGCGCAGGAGCTCATTGACGGATTGGCTGAAGGTGCTGTCGGCGCGACCGCGGCAACCGGTTCGCAGGAGCGGGGTCGAATGACGAAAATTCAGAGCACTCGGCGGATTCACGACGTTACCTTGCTGCTGTGGGGGGCGCTGGCTGTGGTTCGCAGCGCCGGGGTCGGCCGGGTCGGCGCGGCAGACGCGGCCTTGATCGCCGCGAACCTCATATCGGGTGCCCCAATGGCCGTTGACCGCCTGCGAGCGCGCCGACGAGACGCGGTCGCGCTGCTCGCGCCGGTCGCCGTTGCCGCTGCGGTGCTTTCCCACACCCGAGGAAGCTGGACACGGGTGTTCGCGGTCGCAACCCTGGGTGCGCTGGCAGCCGCCGACCGCCGACGCACGAACGCGATCCGCAGGTGAGGCGCGCAGGCAGAGTGGTGCGCGCGCGGGTGGTAATTGTTACCGGAGCCTCCAGCGGCATCGGAATGCAGACCGCCATACGCTTCGCACAGCAGCAGGCGCGTCTCGTCCTTTGCGCACGCAACGAACGCGCGCTGCGGGAAGTCGCAGCGCGATGTCGTGAATCCGGAGCCGCCGAGACCGTCGTCCACCCTGCTGACATAAGCCAGACGCCGCAGGTGGAGGAGTTGTTCGAACACGCGATGGCAAAGTTCGGCCGGATCGACGTGGTGGTCAACTGCGCCGCTGTTGCTGCGTTCGGCCGCTTCGACGACCTTCCGGCCGCGGTTTTCGAGCAAGTTCTGAAGACGAATGTGCTCGGAGCAGCCAATGTTGCCCGTTGCTCCCTGGCCCGATTCAAGAACCAGGGCGCCGGAGCTTTGGTGGTCGTCGGCTCACTCCTGGGAACGACCGCCGTGCCGTATCAATCCGCCTACGTCGCAAGCAAGTTCGCGCTGAACGGGTTGATACGAGCTCTGCGCCAGGAGAACCGGCGCATCAGCGGCATCAAAGTGCACGGCGTCTACCCCGGCCCGGTGGAAACCCCTGTGTATCACACGGCGGCGAATTACTCTCCTCGCACGCCACGGGTTCCGCCGGCCGCATACTCCCCAGAGACCATCGCTGATGCCATCGTGTGCGCCGCTGGTCGAAGACGTTCGAGCGAACGCCAGGTCGGCGTCGTGAACAGGCCGTTCATCGCCATCTACCGCCTGCTCCCGTGGGTTTTCGATGCCGTGATTACGCCGCTGCTGCACCTCACGTCGTTCACAGCCGAGCCACACCGAATAGCGACCGGAAACGTCTTCGACCACTCTGGTTAGGACGGTTCGATGGTTCCCGCAGCCCTACGTCTGGACCAGAACCGCCGACCGAATCCTCGAATCCATCGGTAGCCGACGAATTAACGACGACTCACGACACTAGGGACCGGTGACGCCATTGGCGCCAGTCTGAGCCGACGAATTGATCGCGTGGACCGCTTGTTGCTGCGCGTTCGCGACCTCGGCGCTCGCGTAGGCACCGCCTGCCGAGTTCAGCGCGGAGACGAATTGATCGTGGAACTGCGCGGCCTGGGCACTCAGCGACTGGTAGGCCTGGCCGTGGGCGCCGAATAAGGCGGCCATGGCCGCTGAGACGTCGTCGGCGCCCGCCGCCAGGACGCTGGTGATGGGCGTTGCCGCGGCCGTCGTGGCGTCGTTGATCTTCGCGCCGACGCTGGCCAGATCCGTCGCCGCCGACCGCAGCAGTTCCGGCTGTGTAAATAAAAACGACATGGGCGCATTCCTCTTGCCATTCGGGGGATTTGAATGACCGGACAGTAATGCATCAGTCCAGCTGAGTACGCGTTTGTTATAAAATCGTTATAGGAGAACCGGGCCTTGTAAAATGCGTGAACAGGGCGCGATCGTAAACGAGTAAATTATTTTGACAAAGAGCACCGAGGGTTGTGGGCAGACGTGGCCCGTCAAGCAGAGCGCGCCCGAAGGGATTCGAACCCCTAACCTTCTGATCCGTAGTCAGATGCTCTATCCGTTGAGCTACGGGCGCCGGTGTTCAATTGTGGTCGAGCAGGTGTTGCGTGGCGGAGGCGAGAGGATTTGAACCTCCGGTTCCCTTTGAGGGGAACAACTCATTAGCAGTGAGCCCCATTCGGCCGCTCTGGCACGCCTCCATGGCCTTCCAAAGGGTACCCGACCCCGGGTACCGAAGCCGCCGGAGGCATAGCGTACACAGCCGCGACATATGCTGTCGAAGTGACCGCCCGCCTGCGGCCCGCGCTGGCCGGGCTGCCCGTTTACGTTCCCGGCAAAACCGTGCCCGGCGCCATCAAACTGGCCAGCAACGAAACGGTGTTCGGCCCGCTGCCCAGCGTCCGCGCGGCCATCCAGGACGCCACCGACCTGATCAACCGCTACCCCGACAACGGCTGCGTGCGGCTCAAGGAGGCGCTGGCGGAGCACCTGTCCGCCGAGGGACGCGACGTCACCCCCGCGCAGGTCGCCATCGGTTGCGGCTCGGTCAGCCTGTGCCAGCAACTTGTCCAGATCACCGCGTCGGCGGGTGACGAGGTGGTCTTCGGATGGCGCAGCTTCGAGTTGTACCCGCCGCAGGTTCAGGTCGCCGGCGCCGTCCCGGTCAAGGTCCCGCTCGCCGAGCACACATTCGACCTCGACGCGATGCTGGCCGCGATCACCGAGCGCACCCGCCTGATCTTCGTCTGCAACCCCAACAACCCCACTTCGACGGTGGTTGATCCCGACGCGCTGACCCGGTTCGTCGAGGCCGTACCGTCGCACATCCTGATCGTCATCGACGAGGCCTATGTCGAGTACGTCCGCGACGGCATGGCGCCCGACAGCCTGGGCCTGGTCCGCGCCCACGACAACGTCGTGGTCCTGCGCACCTTCTCCAAGGCGTATGGGCTGGCGGGTCTGCGGATCGGCTACGCCGTCGGGCACCCCGAGGTGATCACCGCGCTGGACAAGGTCTACGTCCCGTTCACCGCTACCAGCGTGTCGCAGGCTGCGGCCATCGCGTCGCTGCAGGCCGCCGACGAGTTGTTGGCGCGTACCGACGCCGTGGTCGCCGAACGGCAGCGGGTCAGCGCGGCGCTACGCGAAGCCGGGTTCACGCTGCCCGCATCGCAGGCCAACTTCGTCTGGCTGCCGCTGGGATCGCGCACCCAAGATTTTGTGGAGCGGGCCGCCGATGCGTCACTCGTGGTTCGGCAGTACGGCAGCGACGGCGTCCGCGTCACCATCGGCGCACCGGACGAAAACGATGCCATGCTGCGGTTTGCGCGCGGCTGGATCTGACGCCTGCCCTTCGCCGAACGTGAACTGAGGGCGAGCTTTCCGCGATTTTTCCACCGTGGTTTCACGCTCGGCGAGCAGCAGGCCCGCTACCCAGCGGGATTGCGGCCGGTGAACGCGACCAGCCGCGTCAGCGCGTCGGCGTCGTCGGGCACCTCGACCCGGTCAGCGAAGCCGGCGGCGCCGCGCTGTTGTGGTGTGATCAGCGACCGCGCCAACCCCAGCACGTACTCGGCCAGCGAATCCGGTGCGTCGACGTCATGGCCCACCGCGACCGCATAGTCCCACGCGTGCACCAGGAACTCGATCGAGAACACCGACACCGCCACCCGGGCGGGCATCGAGGCGTTGCCGAACGCCACCTCTCCGTCCAGCCCACGCTTGTGCCAGGCGTCCAGCGCCGGCCGGGCGGTGCTGACCACCAGTTGCTCCACCGAGTTGGTGTCGTGCGAGACATTGAATTCCGCACCCACCATGCCGCCCAGGCTGGTGATCGAATTGATCAGATGCTCGGTCAGTTGCTTGACGTTGTACTCCGAGCACGGCGTCTGCTTGGCCTTGTCGGAGCCCGCCACGGTGTGCAGCACCTGCTGCAGCACCCCGAGTGTCAGTTCGGCACTGCGCAGTTCGTCGGTGGGCGGGGATTCCGGGCCGGGTACCAAGTCATCGGACATGCCAGCCACGCTACGGTCTCGCTATGGGCGAAACATACGAATCGGTCACCGTGGAGATCAAGGACCAGGTGGCGCAGGTGACGCTGATCGGTCCGGGCAAGGGCAACGCGATGGGGCCCGCATTCTGGTCGGAGATGCCGGACGTGTTCGCCTCGCTGGACGCCGACCCCGACGTGCGCGCCATCGTCATCACGGGATCGGGGAGGAACTTCAGCTACGGTCTGGACGTGCCCGCCATGGGCGGGTCGTTCACTCCCCTGCTGTCCGGTGATGCGCTGGCCGGCCCGCGCGCGGTCTTCCATCGCGAAGTCAAACGCATGCAGGGCGCGATCACGGCCATCGCCGACTGCCGCACCCCGACCATCGCCTCGGTGCACGGCTGGTGCATCGGCGGCGGCGTCGACCTGATCTCGGCGGTCGACATCCGCTACGCCAGCGCCGACGCCAAGTTCTCGGTGCGCGAGGTCAAGCTGGCCATCGTCGCCGACGTCGGCAGCCTCGCCCGCCTGCCGCTGATCCTCAACGACGGACACCTACGCGAACTCGCCCTGACCGGCAAAGACATCGACGCGGCCCGGGCCGAGAAGATCGGATTGGTCAACGACGTGTACGACGACGCCGAGGCCACGCTGGCGGCGGCGCATGCGACCGCGGCCGAGATCGCGGCCAACCCCCCGCTGACCGTGCACGGCATCAAGGATGTGCTCGACCAGCAGCGAATCTCGGCGGTGTCGGAGAGCCTGCGCTACGTCGCGGCCTGGAACGCGGCGTTCCTGCCGTCCAGGGACCTGACCGAGGGCATCTCGGCGACGTTCGCCAAGCGGCCGCCGCAGTTCACCGGCGAGTAGCGCTCATCCAGAGAGCGCCGGCCAGCCACCCGGTCGACACAGCCAAGCCGGCGAATTCCAGCCACCCGACCGTCGCGCCGCCGCGGTGACCGGTGTCGACGAGGTGACTGAGCGTGTGCAGAGCCCAGTGCGCCGTGGCGAACGCCAGCGCCGGCACTCGCCAGGATGGCCAGCGCAACGCCGCCAGCAGCAGCAGCCCCTGAGGTAACTCGAACGAGGCGTTGTCGAAGGTGTAGTGGTCATTGCGCACGCCGAACGCACCCAAGGTGTCGAAGAACGTGCCCGGCGCCAGGATCATGAACAACCCCAGACCCACCGAGTAGGCACCGAAGACCAGCAGGATCACCTCGACGTAGCGTGAGCGAACGAGCATGTGTCCAAAGCTAGGCTGGCGCGAGTGACCGCAACACCCGATGGCCGGATTCGTGTGCCGGCAGACCTGGACGCCGTGACGGCGAGCGGCGAGGAAGACCACTCCGAGGTCGACAGCGCCGCCGTCGAACGGATCTGGCAGGCCGCCCGGCACTGGTACCAGGCGGGCATGCACCCCGCTATCCAGGTCTGCATCCGGCGCAACGGGAAGGTCGTGCTCAACCGCGCGATCGGCCACGGTTGGGGCAATGCGCCCACCGACGAACCCGACGCGGAGAAAGTCCCCGTCACCACCGACACGCCGTTCTGCGTGTATTCGGCGGCCAAGGGCATCACCGCGACCGTGGTGCACATGCTGGTGGACCAGGGCGTCTTCGCGCTCGACGACCGCGTGTGCGAATACATCCCCAGTTACACCAGCCACGGCAAGGACCGCACGACGATCCGGCACGTGCTCACCCACAGCGCGGGAGTCCCGTTTCCCACCGGACCCAAACCGGACCTGCGCCGCGCCGACGACCACGAGTACGCGCAGGAGCAGCTCGGCAAACTGCGGCCGCTGTACCCGCCCGGCCGGCTGCACATGTACCACGCACTGACGTGGGGTCCGATCATGCGCGAGATCGTCTACGCGGCTGCCGGGAAAGACATCCGGGAGATCCTGGCTGCCCAGATTCTCGAGCCCCTGAACTTCCGGTGGACCAACTTCGGCGTCAAACCCCAGGACATCCCGCTCGTCGCGCCCAGCCACCCGACCGGCAAGCCGCTGCCGCCGGCCATTGCGGCGATCTTCCGCAAAGCGATCGGCGGGACCGTGCACGAGATCATCCCCTACACCAATACCCCGGCCTTCCTGTCCACCGTGGTGCCCTCGTCCAACACCATCTCGACCGCGGACGAGTTGTCCCGGTTCGCCGAGATCTGGCGCCGGGGCGGCGAACTCGACGGCGTGCGGATCATGAGTCCGGAGCGGATGTACGGCGCGGTGCAGGAGTGCCGCCGGTTGCGGCCGGATGTCGCGGTAGGCCTGATGCCGGCACGCTGGGGCACCGGCTACATGTTGGGCACCGACCGGTTCGGCCCGTTCGGGCGCCATGCGCCCAAGGCGTTCGGCAATCTCGGCCTGGCCAACATCGCGATCTGGGCTGATCCGGCTCGCGGTCTGGCGGCCGGTGTGATCAGCAGCGGGAAGCCGGGCAAGGACCCCGAGGTCAAGCGATACACCGCACTCATGGACACGATCGCCGCCTCGATACCGCTCGTCTAGGTGCGGTCGCCGGACGGCGCGGGCACCGGTGATTGACTCCGAGCGTTTTCAAGAGCTGCGTGACACGCCCGGCCCAGCTACGAACATCACCACGATCGCCCCGAACGCGGACGTGCTCTCCGAACAGGGCCCCGCTGCCGGCCCGACGCTGCATTAGCGGGCCGTGCCCTGCGGTGGACGCGCGCCGGAGACGTTTCGCTCCTGTCGCCCGATCAGTTGTCTGGGACGCCGCAGAAGCGAGGCGGGTGATGGGCGGCTTGCCCTCGCAGCCGGAGGTACAGGCCGGCGCTGGCCTGGATAGTTGTCGCTCGGCCGGCAGCCCGCCGTCGGCGGCGGGAGTCCGCGTCTGGGGGCCGCACCGGTGCACCCGGTGAAACGCTTTGTTCGAAACATTGCAGGAATTGATCTTCCGGCGCCTATTGAATTCCCTGCGGCCAGCGTTATGTTTCCTTTATCGATCTTTGCCGCGGGAACCCAACAACCTAGCCCAGGACACGCTTCCAATTTGATGGTGGTGGCGCCCCGGATTTTGGCTGGACATTGAAAGAGGCGGCGATGTCATTCTTGAATGTGGTACCGGAAACACTCGAAGCGGTAGCGGCCGAACTATCCGTCATTCGTGCGGACCTCGTCAACGCCAGCGCCGCAGCCGCGAGACCTACCACCAGTATTGCCGTTGCGGCAACCGACGAGGTGTCTGCGGCGGCCGCGGATTTCTTCGCGAATCACGCCCGACAATTTCAGTTTATCAGCGGTGCGACGTCAGCATTTCACCATCAGTTGATTCAGTCATTGACTTCCGGCGCGACAGCGTATGCCGGTGCCGAGTCGTCCAACGCCGGCCTCATTCAAGAATTGCTCTACAGAGAGCTGCTCTACCAAGTCAATATTCCATTCCTCGCGTTCACGGCGCGGCCGCTCATCGGCGATGGCGCGGACGGGGCGACCGGGACAGGGCAAAGCGGCAGCGCCGGTGGCTGGTTACTGGGTAGTGGTGGTGCCGGCGGATCTGGCGCAACCGGGCAGACCGGGGGTAGCGGCGGAGCGGCGGGCTTGTTCGGTAACGGCGGCGCCGGCGGGAACGGCGGCGCGGGCGCGCCGGGCGGCGCGGGCGGCGGCGGGTGGCTGTTCGGCAATGGCGGCGCCGGCGGCCACGGCGGCGCAGGAGCCGCCGGCGGTAGTGGCGGCGATGGTGGGTTGTTCTCGGGTAACGGCGGAAACGGCGGAAACGGCGGAAACGCGGTTGCGGACCTCAACGGCGGTCATGCCGGGCGCGGCGGGCAGGGTGGCAACAGCGTCCTGTTCGGCGCCGGCGGCGCCGGCGGTCACGGCGGCGACGGCACGGAGGGGTCGGACGCGGTCAATCCCGTCGGCGCGGTCAACAACACGACCGTAGCGTCCGGTGCCGCCGGCGCCGATGGCGCTGTCGGCCAGAACGGCGGAAGAGGCGGTGGCGGCCAGGAGGCGGGGGCCGCGGTCGACGGGCACGGTGGGCCCGGGGGTGACGGGGGTGCAGCGGGCCCGGGCGGCGCCGACGGCGGGGCCGGCGGGTTCGGCGGAAACGCCGGCTATGCCGGGAAAGCGGGCAACGTGGTTGGGGGCGATGCGGGCAACGGCGCCGATGGCAGCGCCGACGGGGGGGCGGGTGGATTCGGCGGTAACGGGGGCCACGCCGTGACCTTCGACGGTACTGCCAAGGGTGGCGACGGCGGCCACGGCGGTAACGGCGCCGACAGCACTCTTTCCGGCGGCAATGGCACCACCGGGGGGGCCGGCGGAGATGGCGGCCGCGGCGGAGTTCTGGTGGGCAACGGCGGTCAAGGTGGCATGGGTGGCCACGGCGGTGGTGGTGGTGCCGGCGCTCCCGGCGGCAGCGGGTCGAGGGGTGGCTCAGGAGGCGGGGCCCGAGGCTGGCTGGACGACCCGTCGGTGCCTGACTCAGTGGCGGGGCGCGGGGGGAATGGCGGTGATGGCGGTGATGCTTTGGGCACCGGGGGCAGGGGCGGTAACGGGGGGGCGGGCGGCAATGGCGGAGCCGGCGGACGGCTCTTCGGTCTCGGCGGAGCCGGCGGGCAGGCCGGCGGCGGTGGAGCCGGTGGGTCGGGCGGCGACGGCGGTGCCGGCGGTCGTGGCGGGGGCGGCGGCACCGCGCTGGCCCAATTCAACACCCGAGGTGGGGACGGCGGGCTCGGCGGCGACGGCGGGCGCGGCGGGGACGGCGGTAGCGGCGGGTCAGCCGGACTGCCCGGATCCGGCGGTGCGGGTGGACTGCTGGGCGGCGCCGGCATGGGGGGCGACAGCGGTGCCGGCGGTAAAGGCGGCGCGGGCGGTGCGGGCGGTGCCGGCGGGGCGGCAGGTGTAGCCGGCGCGGCAACAGCCGGACCTGCCACGAAGTCGCACATCGACGGCTTAGCCGGCGTCGCCGGCCAGCAGGGGTTGGCGGGAAACTTCGGTCACGACGGTTGACCGGCGCGGGATGCGGTTCACCGAGCGGTGGCGGAGGGATTTGAACCCCCGGACGGTTTTAGCCGTCTCTCGCTTTCAAGGCGAGTGCATTAGGCCGCTCTGCCACGCCACCGCCGCTAAGGGTAGCGGGCTGTAGCGTGACCGACATGCGCGCCATCGTCGCTGAATCCGTCGAACAGCTGGTCTGGCAGGACGTCCCGGATGCCTCCGCGGGCCCGGGTGAGGTGCTCATCAAGGTCACCGCGGCCGGCGTGAACCGCGCCGACGTGCTGCAGGCCGCCGGCAAGTACCCCCCACCACCTGGCGCCAGCGAGATCATCGGCATGGAGGTGTCCGGCGTCATCGCCGAGGTCGGCGCCGAAGTCTCGCAGTGGACCGCCGGACAGCAGGTGTGCGCACTACTGGCCGGCGGCGGTTACGCGGAGTACGTCGCCGTCCCGGCCGGCCAGGTGATGCCGATCCCCGTGCCCGTCGACGTCGTGGACGCGGCCGGGATACCCGAGGTCGCCTGCACGGTGTGGTCGAACCTGGTGATGACGGCACATCTGAGTCCGGGCCGGCTGGTGCTGCTGCACGGCGGGGCCAGCGGCATCGGCAGCCACGCGATCCAGGTGGCGCGGGCGCTGGGCGCCAAAGTGGCGGTGACCGCCGGCTCGGCGGAGAAGCTGCAACTCTGCCGCGACCTCGGCGCGCAGATCGCGATCTCCTATAAAGAGGAGGACTTCGTCGCGAGGCTGAGGGAGGAGACCGACGGCAAGGGTGCCGACGTGATCCTCGACATCATGGGCGCGGCCTACCTGGACCGCAACATCGACGCGCTCGCCACCGACGGACAGCTGGTGGTGATCGGCCTGCAGGGCGGGGTGAAGGCCGAGCTCAATCTGGGCAAGCTGATGGCCAAACGGGCCCGCGTCATCGGTACCACCCTGCGGGCACGGCCGGTCAGCGGCCCGAACAGCAAGAGTGCCGTCGTCGACGCGGTGACGACATCGGTGTGGCCGATGTTCGCCAGCCGGCAGGTCCGGCCGATCATCGGTAAGCGACTGCCGATCCAGGAGGCGGCCGAAGCGCACCGCCTGCTGCAGTCCGGCGAGACGTTCGGGAAGATCCTGCTGACGGTCTAACCGAGTGACGCCAGAGCGCGAACCAACTGGTCCACCTCGGCCATCGTCGAGTAGTGCGCCAAGCCGACGGTGACCGCACCGCCGATGTCGTTGACGCCCAGCACATCGAGCACGCGAGAGCCTGCGTTGGCGATCGCCAGGATCCCGTTGTCGGCCAGCCGCTGCACCACCCGGTCGGCCGGAACCTCGTTCACGGCGAAGCTGATCACCGGTATCCGCGCCTCCGGGCGGCCGAGCATTATCACCAGCGGCAGCGACCGCAGCGAAACCATCAGATAGTCGTAGATCCGGTTGAGGTAAGCCGACGCAGAATGCATCGACACCGCCAGGCGTTCCCGCCTGGTCCCGCGCGACGACTCGTCCAGCGAGGCGAGGTATTCGATGCTGGCGACGACGCCGGCCAGCAAACCGAATTGGTGGGCCCCCACCTCCAGCCGAGCGGGCCCGGTGGCGTAGGGGTTGGTGGACACCGAACTGAACGTGTTGATCAGCGCGGGTTCGCGGAACACCATCGCTCCGATCGGCGGCCCGCCCCAGCCGACAGCGTTCACCGCCACCACGTCGGCTTCGATTTCCTTGATGTCGATCAGCCGATAGGGCGCGGCGGCCGAGTGGTCGACCACCACCAGTGCGCCTACGTCGTGCGCCAGCTTCGTCATCGCCCGCAGATCGGTGACGGCGCCCAGCGTCCCCGACGCTGAGGTGACGGCAACGAGCCGGGTGGACTTGTTGATCAGGCTTTCCCACTGCCAGGTCGGCAGGTCTCCGGTCTCGATGTCGACTTCGGCCCATTTGACCTTGGCGCCGTAGCGGTGCGAGGCCCGCAGCCAGGGCGCGATGTTGGCCTCGTCGTCCAGGCGGCTGACCACCACCTCGTAACCGAGGCCGGCGCGCGCGGACGATGCTTCGGCCAGGGACGCCAGCAGCACCGCCCGGTCGGCGCCGAGCACAACGCCAGAGGGATCGGCGTTGACCAGATCGGCCACCGCTTCGCGGGCCGCGTCCAGCACGGCGGCGCTGCGCCGCGCGGAGGGATGCGCCCCCGTCGTGCTGGCCCCGGACCGGCGGAAGGCCGTCGACACCGTGGTGGCCACGGAGTCGGGGATGAGCATGCCTGTCGGCGCATCGAAGTGCACCCATCCGTCACCGAGCGACGGATGCAGTCCGCGCACCCGGGCGACGTCATAGGCCATGCCAGTCACCTTAGAGCTATCGAAAGCCTGGAAAGCTACAGCCATTTTTTGTGTAGGTGTGGTCGGTAGCGGGTGCGCAATCGACCCTCTTGCCGCGACGGCGTCCCGAGTCAACTCACCCGGGCAGCCATACTAGTCGAGTGAGCTTGTGGTTCGGAACGCTGATCGCATTGATACTGCTGATCGCGCCGGGTGCCATCGTCGCACGTATCGCGCAGTTGAACTGGCCGATCGCCATCGCGGCCGGACCTGCGCTGACCTACGGCGTCGTGGCACTGGCGATCGTGCCCTACGGCGCGCTGGGCATCCCGTGGAACGGCTGGACGGCCCTGGCGGCGCTGGCCGTCGTCTGCGCCGTCGCGATCGTGCTGCAGCTGCTGCTCGCGCGCTTCCGCGACAAACAGGCCGAAGCGCGCGCGATCAACCCCGGCCCGGCGATCGTCGTCGCGGCCGGAGTGCTGTTGGGCGCCATACTGATCGGCTGGGCGGCCTTCAGCGGCATCCCGCACTGGCAGTCGATCCCCAGCACCTGGGACGCCGTGTGGCACGCCAACACCGTGCGGTGGATCCTCGACGTCGGCCAGGCGTCGCCCAACCACATGGGCGAGCTCCGCAACGTCGAGACCCACGCCCTGCTCTACTACCCCTCGGTCTTCCACGCGCTCACCGCGGTGTTCTGCCAGCTGACCGGCGCGGCCGCCACCACCGGCTACACGCTGAATTCACTGGCGGTGGCGATCTGGCTGTTTCCCGTCAGCGCCGCGGTGCTCACGTGGCGGGCCTTGCGCACCCACACGACCGAATGGCGCACCGCCGCCACGGCGGCCACGGCCGCCGCGCTCTCGGCGTCGTTCACGGCCGTGCCGTACGTCGAGTTCGACACCGCCGCGATGCCGAACCTCGCGGCCTACGGCGTCGCCATCCCGGCCATGGCCCTGATCACGTCGACGCTGCAACACCGCGACCGCATCCCGCTGGCCGTCCTCGCGCTCGTCGGCGTCTTCTCGGTGCACATCACCGGCGGCATCATCACGGTCGTTCTGGTCGGCGCCTGGTGGCTCTTCGAGGCGCTGTGGCACCCGGTGCGGGGCCGCATCCGCGACCTGGCGGTCCTGGCCGGCGTCGGACTGACGTCCGGCCTGATCCTGTTGCCGCAGTTCCTGAGCGTCACAAAGCAGGAAGACATCATCGCCGGGCACTCCTTCCTGACCTATCTCAGCAAGAGACACGGCCTGTTCGACGCCGTGTTCATGCATTCACGGCATCTCAACGACTTCCCCTACCAGTGGGGGCTGAGCTTCCTGTGCGCCGTCGGCGGGTTCATCATGCTGGCCAAGAAGATGTGGTGGCCGCTGGCCGTGTGGCTGCTGTTCATCATGATCAACGTCGATGCGGGCACTCCCCTGTGGGGTCCGCTCGGCCGGGTGGCCGGGGCAGTCGGCGAGTTCTTCTACAAGGACCCGCGCCGCATCGCCGCGGCCACCACCCCGCTGTTCAACCTGATGGCCGCCGTCGCGCTGGTGACACTGGTCGCGGGCGGGGTCGCCCTGGCCAAGCGGTTCGTGCAGCCGCGAAAGCCGATGCCGTCGAGCTTCTGGGCGGCGGCCACCGCGGTGCTGCTCGTCGGCATCAGCGTGGCCAGCGCGTGGCATTACTTCCCGCGGCACCGCTTCCTGTTCGGCGACAAGTACGACTCGATAATCGTCGACCAACGCGACCTCGACGCCATGGCCTACCTGGCGAAACTGCCGGGTGCGCACAACACGATGATCGGCGACTCCAATGTCGACGGCACCTCGTGGATGTACGCGGTGGCCGGTCTGCACCCGCTGTGGACCCACTACGACTACCCGGTGCAGATGGGCCCGGGCTACCACCGCTACATCTTCTGGGCCTACGCCAAGAAGGGCGATTCCGATCCGCGGGTGCTGGAGGCGATCAAGGCCCTCAACATCCGATACGTCCTCGCCAGCGGCCCGACGATCCGAGGGTTCAAAGTTCCCGAAGGGCTATATTTTCTGGACAAGTCGCCGTACTGGACCATGATCTACGACAACGGCGGCGCTCAGATCTACGAGTGGCATGGCGACACCCCGGTACGCCCGTAGACGACAAAACGAGGACGGTAATTGCGTTGGTTGAGGAAAACGACGGCCGGGTTGCCGACGATAGCGATGGCATCGAGGTGATCGGCGGCGTCGACCCGCGCCTGATGGCTTTCCGTCAGGATGACGCAGACGATTCCGACGAGCGCGCATTGACCGACCTGGTGGAGCAACCGGCCAAGGTGATGCGGATCGGCACCATGATCAAGCAGTTGCTCGAAGAGGTGCGCGCCGCACCCCTGGACGAAGCCAGCCGCACCCGGCTACGCGACATCCACGCCACCAGCATCCGTGAACTCGAGGAGGGCCTGGCGCCAGAGCTGCGTGACGAGCTCGAACGGCTCACCTTGCCGTTCAACGAGGGCACCGCACCGTCGGACGCCGAGTTGCGAATCGCGCAGGCGCAGCTGGTCGGCTGGCTGGAAGGGCTTTTCCACGGTATCCAGACCGCGCTGTTCGCCCAGCAGATGGCGGCCCGGGCTCAGCTGGAACAGATGCGGCAGGGCGCGCTGCCGCCGGGGATAGGAAAGCCGGGCCCACACGGGCACGGCACCGGACAGTACCTGTAAGCCGTGTCGAGCGGTCCGCACATCGAGACCCGCGACGCGTGGGTCGAGTTCCCGATCTTCGACGCCAAGTCCCGGTCGTTGAAGAAGGCCTTTCTCGGGAAGGCCGGCGGTGCGATCGGCCGCAACAGCTCCAACGTGGTGGTCGTCGAGGCGTTGCGGGACATCACCATGTCGCTCGAGCTCGGTGACCGCGTCGGGCTGGTGGGTCATAACGGCGCCGGCAAATCGACTCTGCTGCGCCTACTTTCGGGCATCTACGAACCGACGCGCGGTTGGGCGAAGGTCACCGGCCGGGTGGCGCCGGTGTTCGATCTCGGCATCGGCATGGATCCGGAGATCTCCGGCTACGAGAACATCATCATCCGCGGCCTGTTTCTGGGGCAGACCCGTAAGCAGATGCTGGCCAAGGTCGACGAGATCGCCGAGTTCACCGAGTTGGGCGATTACCTGTCGATGCCGTTGCGCACCTACTCCACCGGCATGCGGGTGCGGCTGGCCATGGGCGTGGTCACCAGTATCGACCCGGAGATTCTGCTGCTCGACGAGGGCATCGGCGCGGTGGACGCCGAGTTTCTGAAGAAGGCGCAGTCACGTTTGCAGAGCCTGGTGGAGCGGTCCGGAATCCTGGTATTCGCAAGCCACTCCAACGAATTCCTGGCCCGGTTGTGCAAGACGGCGATGTGGATAGACCACGGCGTGATCCGGCAGCGCGGCGGCATCGAAGACGTGGTGCGCGCCTATGAGGGCGAGGACGCGGCCCGCCACGTACGTGAGGTACTTGCCGAAACGGCACGCAAAACACCTTGGGCGCAAACGGCTTCCGGGGATGAGTGACTACGTGTTCGCCGTCGTTGTCACCCACCGGCGGCCCGAGGAACTCGCGCGCTCACTGGAGCTGCTGTCCACCCAGACCCGGGCACCCGACCGGCTCATCGTCATCGACAACGACGCCTCCGGCGACAGCCGGGTACATTATCTCGTTGCCGCCCAAGAGATTCCGTCGATCTATCTCAATTCACGGCGAAACCTGGGCGGTGCGGGCGGTTTCGCGCTCGGCATGCTGCTGGCACTGGCACACGGGGCGGACTGGATCTGGCTGGCCGACGACGACGGGCGCGCCGGGGACACCGAGGTGATGGCGACCCTGCTTGCGTGCGCCGAGAAGCACGGCCTGGCCGAGGTATCCCCGATGGTGTGCAACATCGACGACCCGGAGTCGCTGGCGTTTCCGTTGCGCCGTGGCCTGGTCTGGCGCAGGCGGGTCAGCGAGTTGCGCACCGAAGCCGGCCAGGACCTGCTGCCGGGAATCGCGTCGTTGTTCAACGGTGCGCTGTTCCGCGCGTCGACCCTGGAGGCGATCGGCGTCCCCGATCTGCGGCTGTTCATCCGCGGCGACGAGGTGGAGATGCACCGCAGGCTCGTTCGCTCCGGACTGCCCTTCGGAACCTGCCTGGACGCGGTCTACCTCCATCCGTGCGGCTCCGAGGAGTTCAAGCCGATCCTCGGCGGTCGCATGCACACCCAGTACCCCGACGACCCGGGCAAGCGGTTCTTCACCTACCGCAACCGGGGTTACGTGCTGTCCCAGCCGGGACTGCGCAAGCTGCTGCTCCAGGAGTGGGTCAGGTTCGGCTGGTTCTTCCTGGTGACCCGCCGCGACCCCAGGGGGCTGTGGGAGTGGATCAGGCTACGCCGGTTGGGACGGCGGGAGCAGTTCGGACGGCCCGGAGGTTCGCCATGACATTCATCGACGCGGCCGCACAATCCAAGACGTTCGCCCGCGCCCGGGGCGACCTGGTCGCCGGCTTCCGCCGCCACGAACTGTGGCTGCACCTGGGTTGGCAGGACATCAAGCAGCGCTACCGCCGTTCGGTGCTGGGGCCGTTCTGGATCACGATCGCGACCGGCACCACGGCCGTCGCGATGGGCGGGCTGTACTCGAAGCTGTTTCACCTCGACCTGTCCGTGCACCTGCCCTACGTCACGCTGGGCTTGATCGTCTGGAACCTGATCAACGCCGCAATCCTGGAAGGCGCCGACGTCTTCGTCCACAACGAGGGGCTGATCAAGCAACTGCCGACCCCGTTGAGCGTGCACGTGTACCGCCTGGTGTGGCGGCAGATGATCCTGTTCGCCCACAACATCGTGATCTACGTCGTCATCGCCATCATCTTTCCCAAACCGTGGTCCTGGGCGGACCTGTCGGTACTGCCGGCGCTGGTGCTGATCATGCTTAACGCGGTCTGGGTGTCGCTGTGCTTCGGCATCCTGGCCACCCGCTACCGCGACATCGGGCCGCTACTCAATTCGCTGGTTCAACTGCTGTTCTTCATGACACCGATCATCTGGAACGACCAGACGCTGCGGCAGCAGGGCGCGGGCCGCTGGTCGAAGATCGTGGAGCTCAACCCGCTGCTGCACTACCTCGACATCGTGCGGGCGCCGCTGTTGGGCGCCCCCCAGGAGCTGCGGCACTGGGCGGTGGTGGTGGTGCTGACGATCGTCGGCTGGGTGATGGCGGCGTTCGCGATGCGGCAGTACCGGGCGCGGGTGCCGTACTGGGTCTGAGACCGGGCTGCCGGGTGCCCGAAGGTGGGAACCGAACAAACCGGCCGCCCGCTCTACCGACAGTGCCGCCGTCACGAACGGATCGATTACCGCTCGAGGTGAACGTGGCGGTGCCGGCGGCTCGCCGGGCACCGACGGTCTCGGCGGCACGCCCGGCTAGTCAGTCACGAACTGGCCTCGCGAACTGGGGTCGCGAACGCCGCCGGCCCGCGTCACCCCGATAGATTGGGCGGATGAGTCATCCTGCACCCGCTCGGGTGGATGCCGGCCTGCTGACCGGCGTCTCGGAGACGGCGCTGTTCACCCTCAGCGGCAGGGCCTTTCAAGCCGCTCACCCGGACGCGATCATCGACGACCCGATGGCCGTCAGGCTCGTCGACTCCATCGACTTCGACTTCGCGAAGTTCGGTCGCCGCAAGGGCCAGGAGATGGCGTTGCGCTCGCTGGCCGTCGACAAGTGCGCGGTCGCATACCTCGCCGAGCATCCCGGGGCCACCGTCGTCGCGCTTGCCGAAGGTTTTCAGACCAGCTTCTGGCGGCTCGACGCCGCGCTGCCCGATTCCCAGTTCCGCTGGGTGTCGATCGATCTGCCGCCGGTGATCGATCTGCGCCGGCAGCTGCTGCCGCGCTCGCCACGGATCACCGAGATTGCCCAGTCCGCGCTCGACTACAGCTGGATGGACCGGATCGACACCGGCAACGGGGTCTTCATCACTGCCGAGGGCCTGCTCATGTACCTGCAGCCACACGAGGCCATGGGACTGATCACTCAGTGCGCCAAGCGGTTTGCCGGCGGGCAGATGTTCTTCGACGTGCCGCCGACCATCGTCAAGAAGGTAGCCCGCAACGGGATGCGTTCATCCCGGCATTACCGCGTGCCGCCGATGCCGTTCAGCCTCTCGCCACGCCAACTGGCGGATCTGGCGAACACGGTGCCCGGCATCAGCAGGGTGCACGATGTGCCGATGCCCGCCGGGCGGGGCTGGTTCTTCGGGCGCCTCTACCCGGCGCTGTGGCAGTTCCCGCCGCTCAAGCCGTTCCGCGGCGCCTACACCTTGCTCGAATTCGGCTGACCTTCAGCGGGTTTCCCGGGTTACCACCATCTCGTCGTCGCCGGCCGCCCACGCCCGCTGGAACACTTCGAGAGACACGACCTCGTCGGCGCGGGTTGCGCTGTCATTGAGGTGCACCGTGCCGCGGGCCAGATCGACGCCGGTCACGACGACGGCATGGTCGCTCATCGGGTTGCCGCGGTTGTCCGTGGTTTGGATGGGCAGGCCCCAGATCATCTCGGCGTTCACCCCGGCGATCACCTTGTGACCGTCGGCCAGATAGTGCTTGAGTGCTTCCATGCCGGTGTCCGTCGCCGCCTCGTCCTGGCTGGTGGCCACGCCGTGAATACCGTACTGCGCCAACAACACCGGAATGTCGCCCGGGTCGGTGCCGTATCCCGCGCGGTACATCGGTCCGGGGTGGACGCGACTGCCCAGTCGTTGCGCCATCGCAATGATCTCCTGCTCGGACGGCTGCCGTCCGGTCAGCTCACCGATCACGTCGGCCGCCGCCATCAGGGCGCAGTCGTCGAAGGACTGGTTGCGCCAGTACTGGGCGGCGGCGGCCGGGTTGCCGTACATCCCGTTCGGATGCGGGTCCGGACGGGAGGCGGCGGCAGGAGCCACCGCGCCGCACAGCCACGCCGTGCCGACAACCAGTGCGCCCAGACCAAACACAACGGCATTGCGAGTGCTGAGGCAGATCTTGGCGGTACGCATGCGAAGAGATTCGAGGGCGCAGCTTCGCAAATACTCTGCAGATTCTTGGAGCTCCGTTTAGATTCGATCCGCCGCACCATTGCCGCCGTCACTTGGGAGGCCCGTTGTCGTATCTCGTTGCCATACCCGAGGTGTTGGCCTCCGCGGCAACCGATCTGGCCGGTGTCGGCTCGTCGCTTCGGGCCGCCAACACCGCCGCGTCGGTACCCACCACAAAACTGCTGGCCGCCGCTGCCGACGAGGTTTCGATGCAAGTCGCGGCGCTCTTCGGTGAGCATGCCCGGCGCTATCAGGTCCTGAGCGTGCACGCGGCCGCATTCCACCAGCAGTTCCTGCAATCGTTGCATGCCGCCGGAGATTCCTACGCCGCGGCGGAAGCGGCCAACGCGTCGCCGCTGCAGGCCGCAGAGCGAGCCGTGCTCGGCGCGATCAACGCACCGGGTCAAGCGCTGCTGGGCCGACCGCTGATCGGTGACGGCGCCGACGCAACCGCGCCCGGCCAAGCGGGGGGCGCGGGTGGCCTGTTGTACGGCAACGGCGGCGCGGGCGCGGCGGGAGCGACTGGTCAGGCCGGCGGGGCTGGCGGATCCGCCGGTCTGTGGGGCCGCGGCGGGGCCGGCGGCGCCGGCGGCGCGGGCGCTGTTGGCGGCAACGGCGGAAACGGCGGACTGCTGTACGGCGCGGGCGGCGCCGGCGGCGCCGGCGGGCTGGGCGCGACCGGCGGGCTGGGCGGCAACGCCGTCCTGGTCGGCAATGGCGGAGCCGGTGGCGCAGGCGGGCTCGGCGCGGCCGGCGGTGCCGGCGGCAGTGCACTGATCCTTGGCAGCGGTGGCCACGGCGGAGCGGGCGGCGCGGCAACCGTCGACGCCGCCGCCGGTCGCGGCGGGGACGGCGGCGCGGCCGGCTGGTGGGGCGACGGCGGCGCCGGCGGACGCGGCGGAGCGGGCCTCGCGGGGGTCGACGCGGTCAACCCGGCACCGAGCCAGGCCACCGCGCCCGGCGGCACCCCGGGACTGCCGAGCGACGTCGTCGGCCAGAACGACGCCTACGCGGTCGGAATGAATGGCGACTTCGGCAGCGGGGGCGCAACCGGGTGGAATGGCGGCGCGGGCGGCGCCGGCGGCAACGCATCGGCCACCACGACCGACTCGAGCGGCCAGAACACGATCGTCGCCACCGCGGGCAACGGCGGGGCTGGCGGAACGGGCGGAGCCGGCGGGGCCGGCGGGGCCGGGGGTGCAGGAGGTACGGCAACCGCCAACGGCAATTCCGATGGAAGTCCGCCTGACGCGGTCGGCGCGGTGGGCGGCGTGGGCGGCAACGGTGGCGACGGTGGCGCAGGCGGCGGCGCCGGCGGTGTGGGCGGCCGCGGTGGCGACGCGTTCGCGGGCAGGGAGTACGACGACCCCACCGCCGTCGGCGGCAACGGCGGTGGGGGCGGGGCCGGCGGCATCGGCACCACCGGCGGTGCCGGCCAGAACGGTGGCGCCGGTGGAAACGGCGGGCGCGGCGGGCTGCTGGTGGGTAACGGCGGTGCCGGGGGCGACGGCGGCACCGGCGGATCGGGCGGCGCAGGTGCCGTCGGCGGCGTTGGAGGTACCGGCGGGGACGGCGGCACGAAGAACACCCTGATCGCCGGCGAAGCCGGTGACGGCGGCGACGGCGGCGACGGCGGCACCGGTGGGACGGGTGGCGCCGGCGGGCGCGGCGGCGCCGGCGGCAATGGCGGTGCGGCTGGGCTCTTGTCGGGCGCCGGTGGCACCGGTGGCGCCGGCGGCACGGCAGGCAACGGCGGCGCGGGCGGCACAGGTGGCACCGGCGGTCAGGCCGGCGCTTCGGGCGGCACCGGTGGCATCTCGGGGACCGGTGGTGACGGCGGCGACGGCGGCGAGGGCGGCGCTGCGGGGGCAGCGGGCAGCGGCGGTCGCGGCGGCACCGGCAGCGCACTGAGTGGCTCCGCCGGATCGGGCGGCGTCATCGGCGGCGCCGGTTCGCCCGGCACGCGCGGGACCGACGGCGCAAACGGCTGAGCGCCGCCGCCAAGAACGCTCCAAGGATCCTTTGAGAATCCTCCAAGACCGCGTCCGGACACTATCGCGGTGCCTCAAACACTCGTCCGCCAAGACAACGCGGTACCGGGGTTCTCCCTCGACCGGCCGGTCCTGCTCCGCGCGATCCCGTTTCAGGCGATCTGTGAGCAGCATCTGCTGCCGTTCTACGGCGTCGTGCACATCGGCTATCTGCGCGGCGACAAACGACTGAGCCAAGCCGAACTCACCCGCGTCGTGGAAGCGTGCTCCACCGGCGGCATCCAGATTCAGGAAAAGATGACGAGCCGGATCGGCCTGTGGTTGCATCACCAGCTCGGCCCGCGCGGGCTGGGCGTGCTGGTGGAAGGCGGATACGCCTGCACCCCGGTCCGCGAGGGCGCCGCCCTCGCCGGTCCCACCACCACCATGGCCTTCTACGGCTCGATGCGCGACGACGCCGACCGGCAACGTGAATTCATCACCCTCGCAACAAGAAAGAGGAACACTCACCATGCCTGAGATCACCTTCGCCGGGCCCGCCCAGACGGCCACCATGCACCGCGACGACGCACCCGTGGGACGCACGGCGCGGTTTCACCTGCGCAAGCGTTTCAGTGGACTGCACTGCTGCCGGCGGTCGTGGTCCGACAACGGCAAGCGGCTGTTCCTGCACGGCTACGCACTCAGCTTCGGGATCGAGTTCGCTTGTGCCGAAACCGAACCCGACGACCAGGTGCTCAGCCCCGAATGCCTCGACGACATCCGCGCCGCCCTGCAGGCGCACTTCGGGCACACCACCCTCATCGCCACTAACGACCCGCAACGCGACCTGTTCGAGCTGCTGGCCGAACGTGACCTGGTCGACATGCGGATCGTGGACAGCACCGCCCTGGAAGCCTCGGCCGCCTGGGTTTTCGAGACTGTCGAGACGATCGTTACGCAGGCCACGGGCGGCCGGGTTTGGGTGTCGCGTATCGACGCTCAGGAGAGCGGCAGCCGGGTGTTCACGCTGACCGCGCTGCCGATGAAGGACTGGGCGTGACGGCGATAGCCGCACAACCGGCCGTCGCTGCCACTCTGGTCTGCACCGGCCACGCGCATGTCGCCGGAACCGGCATCGACATGTGACCGGCAGGTAGCCCAGGGTGCAGAATGCGACCGTGAGCGCCTCGGTCATCGGCTGCGTGGGCACCGTCATCGTGCCCACCCGCGGCGCGCACGGAGCCGGCGAGGTGCTGCTGACGGTGCGGGGCTCGAAGGAGACCTTCCTGGCCCGCTCCGACGAGCCGCTACCCAAGGGCACCCAGGTGCTCGTCGTGCAGGCCCACGGGCCCCGAACCGTCGTCGTCGAGCCCTGGCACGACCCGGCCGTGACCTCATAACGAAAGACAAGGAGTACGACAATGCTCGGCTACCGGGTACCCGCGCCGGACGAGGCGATGCTGATCTCCGGCGGTAAAGCCAAAGGCAATGCTCCGTTCCGGGTGGTGACCGGCCACGGCGCCTTCGTCATCCCGTTCTTTCGCAAGGCCGCGTTTCTGACCCTGGCGATGTGTGAGGCCGAGGTGGCCGAGAAGTGCGTCACGCAGCAGGGCATCACGCTCAACGTCCGGGCGGTCATCGCTTTCAAGGTGGGCAACGACCCGGAGAGCATCATCGCCGCCGCGCAACGGTTCCTGTCCGAACAAGACCAGATGCAAGTGCTCACCGGGCGGATCTTCGCCGGCCACCTGCGCTCGATCATCGGCTCCATGACCGTCGAGCAGATCATCCGGGAGCGCCAGAAGCTGGCCACCGAAGTGCTCGACGGCTCCAAGGAGGAAATGGCACGCATCGGCCTGAACGTCGACGCCCTGCAGATCCAGTCCATCGACGACGATGGCCTGGGCTACATCAAGGCGATGTCGGCGCCCCACAACGCCGCCGTGCAGCAGCAGGCCCAGATCGCCCAGGCGCAGGCCAACCAGAACGCCGCCGAGGCCGAACAGGAGTCCCAGCGCAAGCAGGCCGAGTTCGCCCGCGAAACCGCAATCGTCAAAGCCCAGTACAAGGCCGAGGTGGACAAGGCGCAGGCGCAAGCCGCCCAGGCGGGCCCGCTGGCCGAGGCGCAGGCGCAGCGCGAGGTGCTGGCCATGCGGACCGAACTGGCCCAGCGGGCGGCGGAACTGCGCCAGCAGGAGTTGGTCGCCGAGGTGGTCAAACCCGCCGAGGCCGAAGCCGAACGAGTCCGGATTCTGGCCGTGGCCGACGCGGAGAAGATGAAGATTCAGGCCGAGGCCGCCGCCTCGCACAACCGGGTGGCGCTGGACCGGATGATCATCGACCAACTTCCCGAGATCGTCGACAAGGCGGCGCGCGGGCTGGCCGGCTCCAACCTGACCGTGCTCAACGGCGCCGAAGGGATCAGTCAGGTGACCAGCGGCCTGGTGTCGCAGGGGCTGGCCATTTTCGACGCGGTGCGCAACGGGTTGTCCCAGTACGACGAGGAGGAGAGTGCCCCCGCGTAGTACGCGCCGTTAACCCCCTGCAAAATAACCGTGACGGCAGGCTTTCAGTGGTGTATCACTGAGACGCCAAATCAGATCGTGCTCGGCGAAAGGGTCGGCGACGTGAGCGAAGAAGCGCAGTCAACGGATCCGGCGGCCTCCCCGCGCGATAACCTCGCCGCCGAACTGGCCCGCCTCAAGCAACGGCACGACCGGCTGGAGATCGAGGTCAAGAACGACCGCGGCATGGTCGGCGACCACGGCGACGCGGCCGAGGCGATCCAGCGGGCCGACGAACTGGCAGTGCTGGCCGATCGGATCAACGAGCTGGATCGGCGGCTGAAGTCCGGGCCGTCCAGTGCGGACCCCTCCGAGGGGCTGCCCGGCGGCACCGAGGTGACCTTGCGGTTCGCCGACGGTGAAGTGGTCACCATGCACGTGATCTCGATCGTGGAGGAAACGCCGATAGGCCACGAAGGCGAGACGCTGACCGCAGGCAGCCCGCTGGGGCAGGCCCTGGCCGGCCGTAAAGCGGGCGACACGGTGACGTACTCCACGCCGCAGGGTCCCAGTCAGGTCGAACTGCTCTCGGTGAAGCTGCCCACCTAGACTCCCACTCAATGATCCCGCCAGAACCAGATGCGCAACCCCCACAACATCACCAGCACCTGCATCTGACGACTCAGGCGTTGCGATTCATCATCACCGGGTCTTTTTCGGCTGTCGTCGACTTCGGCCTCTATCTGATCCTGTACAAGGTCCTCGGCGTGCAGGTCGACCTCGCCAAGGCCACCAGCTTCATCGTGGGCACCATCACCGCGTACCTGATCAACCGGCGATGGACATTCCAGGCCTCACCGAGCACCGCACGGTTCATCGGGGTGATGGCGCTGTACGCGATCACGTTCTCGGTTCAAGTCGGACTCAACCATCTGTGCCTCGAGTTGCTGGACTACCGCGGCTGGGCGGTTCCGGTCGCATTCGTGGTGGCGCAGGGCACCGCGACGGTGATCAATTTCGTCGTGCAGCGAACCGTGATCTTCCGCATCCGCTGAGCCCGGCAGCGGGCGCGGTACCCTCTTTGACGATGTCGAGCAGCGATACGACCACCACGCCCGCCCGGTTGACCGGCTGGGGACGCACCGCGCCTTCGGTGGCGCAGGTGCTGCGCACTCCCGACGTCGAAGCCATCGTCAAGGCGGTGGTCCGCGCGGCCGAGTCCGACGGACGGGGCGTGATCGCCCGCGGGCTGGGCCGGTCCTACGGCGACAACGCCCAGAACGGCGGCGGCCTGGTCATCGACATGGCCGCACTGAACCGGATCCACTCCCTGAACGCCGAAACGAAGCTGGCCGACGTCGACGCGGGCGTCAACCTGGACCAGTTGATGAAAGCGGCGCTGCCGTTCGGGCTGTGGGTACCGGTGCTGCCGGGCACCAGGCAGGTCACCGTCGGCGGTGCGATCGGATGCGACATCCACGGCAAGAATCACCACAGCGCCGGTAGCTTCGGCAACCACGTCCGCAGCATGGACCTGCTGCTGGCCAGCGGCGAGATCCGCCGGGTCACCCCCGATGGTGAAGAGGCCGAACTGTTCTGGGCCACCGTCGGCGGCAACGGGCTGACCGGGATCATCCTGCGCGCCACGATCGAGATGACACCCACCGAGACGGCCTATTTCATCGCCGACGGCGATGTCACCGCCACCCTCGACGAAACCATTGCACTGCACAGCGACGGCAGTGAAGCGAACTACACCTATTCCAGCGCCTGGTTCGACGCCATCAGCGCACCGCCGAAGTTGGGCCGCGCGGCGGTATCCCGCGGCTCGCTGGCCACCCTCGAACAGCTACCCGACAAGCTGCGCCGCAATCCGCTGAAATTTGATGCGCCACAACTTTTCACGTTTCCCGACATCTTCCCGAACGGGCTGGCCAACAAGTACACCTTCGGGCCCATCGGCGAACTGTGGTACCGCAAGTCGGGCACCTATCGGGGCAAGATCCAGAATCTGACGCAGTTCTACCACCCGCTTGACATGTTCGGGGAATGGAACCGCGGCTACGGGTCGTCGGGGTTTCTGCAGTACCAGTTCGTGGTTCCCACCGAAGCCGTCGACGAATTCAAACGGATCATCCACGACATCCAGGCCAGCGGCCACTACTCGTTCCTCAATGTGTTCAAGCTGTTCGGGCCCGGCAATCAGGCCCCGTTGAGCTTCCCCATCCCGGGCTGGAACATCTGCGTCGACTTCCCGATCAAAGCCGGCCTCAACGAGTTCGTCAGCGAGCTCGACCGCCGGGTGCTGCAATTCGGTGGCCGGCTCTACACCGCCAAAGACTCCCGCACCACCGCGGAGACCTTTCACGCCATGTATCCGCGGATCGACGAGTGGATCGCCTTGCGCCGCAAGGTGGATCCGTCCGGGGTGTTCGCCTCCGACATGGCCCGACGTTTGGAGCTGCTCTAATGGTGCTCGACGCGGTAGGAAATCCCCAGTCGATCCTGCTACTCGGAGGCACCTCCGAGATCGGGTTGGCCATCTGCGAACGCTACCTTCGCAACGCCTCGGCGCGAATCGTGTTGGCCGCCATGCCCGACGACCCGGGTCGTGACGACGCGGTGGCGCAGATGAAGGCCGCCGGCGCCCGGTCGGTGGAACTCGTCGACTTCGACGCGCTGGAACCGGACACCCACCCCAAGGTGATCGACGAGTGTTTCAGCAACGGCGATGTCGACGTGGCCATCGTTGCATTCGGCCTGCTGGGCGACGCCGAGGAACTTTGGCAGAACCAGCGCAAAGCCGTACAGATCGCCGAAATCAACTACACCGCGGCCGTATCGGTGGGCGTGCTGCTGGCCGAGAAGATGCGCACCCAGGGCTTCGGCCAGATCATCGCGATGAGCACGGTCGCCGGCGAGCGGGTGCGCCGATCCAACTTCGTCTACGGGTCCACCAAGGCCGGGTTGGACGGGTTCTACCTGGGCCTGTCGGAGGCGTTGCGCGAGTACGGGGTTCGGGTGCTGGTGATCCGCCCCGGCCAGGTGCGCACCAGGATGAGCGCCCACGTCAAGGAAGCACCGCTGACCGTCGACAAGGAGTACGTCGCCAACCTCGCGGTGACCGCGTCGGCAAAAGGTAAGGAATTGGTTTGGGCGCCAACAGCATTCCGTTACGTGATGATGGTGTTGCGTCACATCCCGCGGAGCATCTTCCGCAAGCTGCCCATCTGAGCATGCGCAGCGCGCTGGCCACCCTCGGCCAGATGGCACTGGCGGCTCTGGTGGCCGTCGTCACATCCGCGGCGTCCCTGGCGGCGATATCGCAGGTGCAGTGGCCCGCTTTCCCGTCGTCCAACCAGTTGCACGCGCTGACCACCGTCGGCCAGGTGGGTTGCCTGGCCGGACTGGTCGCCGTGGGCTGGTGGTACCGCCGCTTCCCGCGGCTGGCCCGGTTGGGCGGATCGGTGTTCGTGTCCGCCTTCAGCGTCGTGACGCTGGGTATGCCGTTGGGGGCCACCAAGCTCTTCCTGTTCGGCATCTCGGTTGACCAGCAGTTCCGCACCGAATACCTGACCCGGCTCACCGACAGCCCGGCGTTGCGCGATATGACGTACATCGGGCTGCCGCCGTTCTACCCGCCCGGCTGGTTCTGGATCGGCGGCCGTGCGGCAGCGCTCACCGGCACCCCGGCGTGGGAGATGTTCAAGCCGTGGGCCATCACCTCGATCACCATCGCCGTCGCGGTGGCGCTGGTGCTGTGGTCGCGGATGATCCGCTTCGAGTACGCGCTGCTGGTCACGGTCGCCACCGCCGCCGTCACGCTGGCCTACGGCTCGCCGGAGCCCTATGGCGCGGTGATCACCGTGCTGCTGCCCCCGGTGCTGGTGTTGACGTGGTCGGGTTTGCGGGCCGCCGAGCGCCCGCCCGCCGCCGAGCGTGAAGCTGGCTTCACAGTTGGCGACGAGCGTGAAGCCAGCTTCACGTCCGGGGAAGGGGCGGCCACGGGCAGCGGCTGGGCCGCGATCGTCGGGACCGGCGTGTTCCTGGGCTTTGCCGCGACCTGGTACACGCTGCTGGTCGCCTACAGCGCCTTCACGGTGACGCTGATGTCGCTCGTTCTGGCCGTATCCCGGTGGCGCAGGTACGGGGCGAAGGCCGCCCTGGACCCGCTGCGCCGGCTGTTGGTCATCGCGGTCATCGCCGTGTCGATCGCGTCCACCACCTGGCTCCCCTACCTGCTCAGAACACTGAGCTCGCCGGCCGGCAACAGCGGCAGCGCCTTCCACTACCTGCCCGCCGACGGTGCCGAACTGACCTTCCCAATGCTGCAGTTCTCGCTGCTCGGGGCGATCTGCATGGTGGGCACGCTGTGGCTGGTCGTGCGCGCGCATTCGTCGGTGCGGGCCGGCGGCCTGGCGATCGGCGTGCTGGCCGTCTATGCCTGGTCGCTGCTGTCGATGCTGACCACTCTGGCGCGCACCACGCTGCTGTCGTTCCGGCTGCAGCCGACGCTCAGCGCGTTGCTGGTGGCTGCCGGGGTGTTCGGTTTCATCGAAGCCACCCGGGCACTGGCCGCCCGTAGCCGTGCGGTGCTGCCGGTGGCCGCGGCCCTCGGGCTGGCCGGTGCGATCGCCTTCAGCCAGGACATCCCCGACGTGCTGCGGCCCGACCTGACGATCGCCTACACCGACACCGACGGCGACGGACTGCGCGGCGATCGGCGCCCGCCCGGCTCGGAGAAGTACTACCCGGCCGTCGACGTCGCCATCCAGCGCGCCACCGGTAAGCCGCGCGACCAGACCGTGGTGCTGACTGCCGACTACAGCTTCCTGTCGTTCTATCCCTATTGGGGTTTCCAGGGGCTGACCTCGCACTACGCGAATCCGTTGGCTCAGTTCGACAAGCGCGCCGCGCAGATCGAAAGCTGGTCCAAGCTCAAAACCGCCGACGAATTGATCCAGTCGCTGGACCAGCTGCCCTGGCCGCCGCCGACCGCCTTCGTGATGCGGCGCGGCGCCGGCAACACCTACACGTTGCGGCTGGCCGAGGACGTCTACCCCAACCAGCCCAACGTCCGCCGCTACACCGTCGACCTCAAAGCGGCCCTTTTCGCCGACCCGCGCTTCACCGTGGAAACCATCGGGCCGTTCGTGGTGGCCATCCGCAGGCCGAGCCGCTGATGGCCACCGAAACCGCACCCGACACCGCCGAACAATTACCATCTACCTCCGTGAGCGACGCGGGAGCAAACCACCGGATCGCTCGACTCGTTGCGGTCGTCGCCGGACTGTTGGGAGCGGCGCTGGCGCTGGCAACCCCGCTGCTGCCGGTCAGGCAGACCACCGCGCAGCTCAACTGGCCGCAGAACGGTGCCTTCAGCAGCGTCGAAGCCCCGCTGATCAGCTACGTGGCCACCGACCTGAACATCAGCGTGCCCTGCCAGACCGCGGCCGGATTGACCGGGCCGCAGAACGCCGGCAAGACGGTGTTGTTGTCGACGGTGCCCAAACAGGCCCCCAAAGCGGTCGACCGCGGCCTGCTGCTGCAGCGGGTCAACGACGACCTGGTGCTGATCGTGCGCAACGTCCCCGTCGTCACCGCCCCGATGAGCCAGGTCCTGGGGCCGGACTGTCAGCGGCTGACCTTCACCGCCCACGCGGACCGGGTCATCGGGGAATTCGTCGGCCTCAAGCAGGGCCCGACCACCGAGCATCCCGGCGCGCCGTTGCGTGGCGAGAAGAGCGGCTACGACTTCCGTCCGCAGATCGTGGGGGTGTTCACCGATCTCACCGGGCCGGCTCCGCCGGGCGTGAACTTCTCCGCGACCGTCGACACCCGCTACAGCAGCAGCCCGACGCCGCTGAAGATGGCCGCGATGATCCTGGGGCTGCTGCTGACCGCGGCTTCCCTGGTGGCGCTGCACGTTCTCGACATCGCCGACGGCACCCGGCACCGCCGGTTCCTGCCGTCGCGCTGGTGGTCGGTCGGCGGACTCGACGTGCTGGTGATCGCCGTGCTGGTGTGGTGGCACTTCGTCGGCGCCAACACCTCCGACGACGGCTACATCCTGACCATGGCCAGGGTGTCCGAACACGCCGGCTACATGGCGAACTACTACCGCTGGTTCGGCACGCCCGAGGCACCGTTCGGCTGGTACTACGACCTGTTGGCGATGTGGGCGCACGTCACCACGGCCAGCATCTGGATGCGGCTGCCCACCCTGTTGATGGCGCTGACCTGCTGGTGGGTGATCAGCCGCGAGGTCATCCCCCGGCTCGGCAATTCCGTCAAGAAGAGCCGGGCCGCGGCGTGGACGGCGGCCGGCATGTTCCTGGCGGTCTGGCTGCCCTTGAACAACGGCCTGCGGCCCGAGCCCATCATCGCCCTGGGCATCCTGCTGACCTGGTGCTCGGTGGAGCGCGCGGTGGCCACCAGCCGGCTGCTGCCGGTGGCCGCGGCGTGCATCATCGGCGCCCTGACGTTGTTCTCCGGGCCGACGGGGATCGCGTCCATCGGTGCGCTGCTGGTGGCGATCGGGCCGCTGCGGACCATCCTGCATCGCCGCTCCAAGCGGTTCGGCCTGCTGCCCCTGGTGTCGCCGATCCTGGCCGCGACCACCGTCACCACCATCCTCATCTTCCGGGACCAGACCTTTGCCGGTGAAGCGCAGGCCACCGTGCTCAAGCGGGCCGTGGGCCCGAGCCTGAAGTGGTTCGACGAGCACATCCGCTACGAACGGCTGTTCATGCCCAGCCCGGACGGGTCGGTGGCGCGCCGGTTCGCGGTGCTGGCGCTGATCCTCGCGCTCGCCATCGCGGTCGCAATATCGTTGCGTAAGGGCAGGATTCCGGGAACCGCGGCCGGGCCGAGCCGCCGCATCATCGGCATCACGATCATTTCGTTCCTGGCGATGATGTTCACCCCGACGAAATGGACGCACCACTTCGGGGTGTTCGCCGGATTGGCCGGTTCACTGGGAGCGTTGGCCGCGATCGCGGTGACCGGGGCCGCAATGCGCTCCCGCCGCAACCGAACCGTGTTCGCCGCCGTCGTGCTGTTCGTGATGGCGATGTCGTTCGCCAGCGTCAACGGCTACTGGTACGTATCGAACTTCGGTGTGCCGTGGTCGAATTCGTTCCCGAAGTGGCGGTGGTCACTGACCACCGCGCTGCTCGAGCTGACGGTGATCGTGCTGCTGATAGCGGCGTGGTTCCACTTCGCCGCCACCAACGACGACGGACCGCCCAGAAGCCGGTTCGGCGCACGTCTGTCGCGAATCCTGCAGTCCCCGTTGGCGATTGCGACCTGGCTGGTGGTTCTGATGGAGGTCGTGTCGCTGACTCAGGCGATGATCTTCCAGTACCCGGCGTGGTCGGTGGGCCGGTCGAACCTGCAGGCTTTGGCTGGTTTCAAGACCGGAAAGGCCTGTGGACTGGCCGAGGACGTCCTGGTCGAGTTGGATCCCGAGGCCGGCATGTTGACCCCGGTGTCCGGGCCGGTGGGCGACGCGCTGGGGGCGGGCCTCTCGGAGGCGTTCACTCCCAACGGAATTCCCGCCGACGTGTCCGCCGACCCGGTGATGGAGCGGCCCGGCGACCGCAACTTCGCCAACGATGACGGGGTGGTCACCGGTACCGAGGCCGGCACCGAGGGTGGCACCACGGCCGCACCCGGCATCAACGGCTCCCGGGCGCGATTGCCGTTCAACCTGGACCCGGCCCGCACGCCGGTGCTCGGCAGTTGGCGGGCCGGCATTCAGGTGCCGGCCATGCTGCGGTCGGGCTGGTACCGGCTACCGCCCAAGGACGAGCGACACCAGACCCCCCTGCTGGTGGTGACCGCCGCGGGCCGTTTCGACGCCCGCGAGGTCCAGGTGCAGTGGGCTACCGACGAGCAGGCGGCGGCCGGCAAGCACAGCGGCTCAATGGGATTCGCCGATGTCGGCGCGGCCCCGGCATGGCGAAACCTGCGCGCCCCGTTGTCGGCCATTCCCGATTCCGCCACTCAGATACGGCTGGTGGCCGACGACGACGACCTGGCCCCGCAACACTGGATCGGACTCACTCCGCCACGAGTGCCGCGGCTGCGCACGCTGCAGGAAGTGGTGGGCTCCAAGGATCCGGTGTTCCTGGACTGGCTGGTGGGGCTGGCGTTCCCGTGCCAGCGGCCGTTCGGTCATCAGAACGGTGTGGACGAGACGCCGAAATGGCGCATCCTGCCCGACCGGTTCGGGGCCGAAGCGAATTCGCCGGTGATGGACAACCTCGGCGGCGGCCCGCTGGGTGTCACCGAATTGTTGACGCACCCGGTCACGGTGGCCAGCTACCTCAAGGACGACTGGTTCCGCGACTGGGGCGCGCTGCAGCGGCTCACGCCCTTCTACCCCGACGCCACGGCCGCCCGGCTGGAGCTGGGCACCGTGACACGCAGCGGCTTTTGGGATCCGGCGCCGTTGCGCAAGAGCTAGCGCGCGGACTCCTCCAATTAGGGGAGCAGTTTTTCATCCGCCGAACCGGCCAGTCGGCCGAGGGACCCACGGCGTCGGGTGCCCGAAGGTGGTAGCCGGCGCATAGGTGCAAAAGTCTTCCGGACAGGGGGCGGCAATGGGATTCGTCGTAGCTTCGCTGACTGCGATCGCAACCGCGCAGGACCGGCTGACCGGGATCGGGTCGACACTCGCCGAGGCCAACGCCGCGGCCGCGGCCTCGACGGCCGACGTCGCCGCGGCGGCCGCCGACGAGGTGTCGAAGGGCATTGCAGCGTTGTTCGGTCGGCACGGTCAGCTGTATCAGCAGCTGAGCGCTCATGCCGCGGCGTTTCACCGGGACTTCCTGGCCATGCTGGCCGGCAGCGCCGACTCCTATGCGGCCGCCGAGTCGGTCAATGTGCAACTGAACCTGTGGAACGCGGTCAATGCCCCAGCGGAGGCTCTGCTGGGACGAGGACTGGTCGGTAACGGCGCCGATGCGACCACGCCGGGGGCTGCCGGCGGCGATGGCGGGTTGTTGTTCGGCGACGGCGGTGCCGGAGCGGCCGGAGCGCCCGGGCAGGCCGGCGGCGCGGGCGGTTCGGCTGGTTTGTGGGGTCGTGGCGGGACGGGCGGAGCCGGCGGAACCGGCGGGGCCACCGGCGGTGCCGGGGGCAACGGCGGATGGCTGTACGGCAAGGGCGGGACGGGCGGAGCCGGCGGAGCCGGCGGCGGGAGCGGCGGCCGCGGTGGCGACGGGGGATGGATTCTGGGCGGCGGTGGCAATGGCGGCGCCGGCGGCCTGGGCGGCGGAACGGGCGGGCCCGGTGGGCGCGCCGAATGGCTCTGGGGTGCCGGCGGCGCCGGCGGGACCGGGGGTCCCGGCACCGATGGCGCCGACGGAGCGGGAGCGGGCGGCCCCGGCGGACAGGGTGGAGTGGGCGGCGCCGGCGGCCTGTTGGCGCGTGGCGGTCCCGGCGGCGCGGGCGGCCCCGGCGGCGCCGGCGGCACGGGTGCAGTGGGCGGTGAGGGTGGCCCCGGCGGCCTCGGGGGTGACGGCGGTGCCGGCGGCCGCGGTGCCCTGATACTCGGTCCGGGCGGGCATGGCGGCGCCGGCGGGACCGGCGGGACCGGGGGTGCCGGCGGTGTCGGCGCAGACGGGGCGGTGGCCGGCCTGGGTGGCGTGGGAGCCACCGGCGGCACCGGGGGTACCGGAGGCACGGCCGGTCACGGTGGAGCCGGTGGTGCGGCGGGCGGATGGTTCGGCGTCAGCGGCGCCGCGGGCGGTGCAGGTGCCGGCGGCACCGGAGGTAGCGGCGGGGCCGGCGGGGCCGGCACTGCGGGAGTCGATGCCGCGGCCGGCTCTGCCGCCGTGGGCGGTCCCGGGTTCGCCGGCGGGCACGGCGGGACGGGTGGTCGAGGCGGCAACGCTGTTGGTGGCGGCAGCAACGGCAGTGGCGGGGCCGGTGGCGCCGGCGGTGTCGGCGGTGCCGGCGGAACCGGCGGGTCGGGAACGGTGACGGGCAGCGTCGGTGGAACCGGCGGTGCCGGTGGGTCTGGTGGTAACGCCGGTGCCGGCGGCGCCGCGGGTGCCGGCGGCTCGGGAGGGGTCGTGGGAGCAGCGGGCACCGGAGGGACCGGCGGCCAGGGTGGCACCGGCGGAGCCGGTAGCGCCGGTGGCGACGCCGCGGCCGGGTCCGGAGCGTCCGGGAAATCGGGGTTTGCCGGCGGCGACGGCGGTGCCGGCGGCGCCGGCGGCGATTCCGGTGCGGGCGGCATCAATGGGACCGGTGGCGCGGGCGGCGCCGGTGGCGACGGGGGTGGCGGCGGGGCCGGTGGTTCGGGTGCCGACAGCACGAGCGGAGCGGGGCAGGCCGGCGGACGGGGCGGCACGGGCGGGAACGCCGGGTCCGGCGGCGCGGGTGGAGGCCGCGGTAACGGTGGCAGCGGCGGCGGGGTGGGCGCGGTCGGAGATGCCGGCATCGGTGGGACCGGCGGCCGAGGCGGCGACGGAGGTGCCGGCGCGGCCGGAGCCGACGCTGCGGCAGGTTCGGCGTCCGCAGGTGGACCAGGATTCGATGGCGGCGCGGGCGGTGACGGCGGTATGGGCGGTAACTCCGGTCCCGGCGGCACGAACGGGACCGGCGGCGTCGGTGGTTCCGGTGCTCGCGGGGGCACCGGCGGTATCGGCGCGTCCGGCACGCCGGACGGCGGCCCCGGTGCGGCCGGAGGGACCGGCGGCGCGGGCGGGAAGGCCGGGACCGGCGGAGACGCGGGCACCGGGGGCGCCGGCGGCGTTGGCGGCGGCGGCGGACGCGGCGGGATCGGCGGCACCGGCGGCCAGGGCGGCGCCGGTGCCACCGGACCCATTGCCGGTTCCCGGGGCGGTGACGGTGGTGACGGCGGTGTCGGGGGCAATGCCGGTGCCGGGGGCCTCGCGGTGGGCGGCACCGCGGGCAGCGCAGGTACCGCGGGCGACGGCGGCACGGGCGGGTCAGGCGGCACCGGAGGCACCGGTCCCACGGGGGCGAACAGCTCCGGAGGCGCCACCGGAGGTACCGGTGGCACCGGTGGGACCGGTGGTAACGGCGGCAGAGGTGGCGCCGGCGGCGACGGCATCAACGGGACCGGCGGCGGCAACGGCGGCACCGGCGGTAGGGCCGGCAGTGGCGGCACCGGGGGCACCGGCGGCACCAGCACCGGCGCCTCGGCGGGTGCCGGCGGCGGCGACGGCGGTCGCGGCGGAGTCGGTGGTGCCGGCGGAAACGGCGGTTCAGGGGGTGACGGCGGAGCCGGGGGCGGCATCGCGGGCGCCATGGGCCGGGCCGGCGACGGGGGCGCCGGCGGCGCCGGCGGTCAGGGCGGCACCGGCGGCAATGGCGTCAACCCCCAACCGATCCCCAACGGAGGGCAGGCCGCGTCCGGCGCGGACGGCGCCGACGGCATCCCCACCGGCGAAAGTGGCGATCCCGGGCAGAACGGCACCACCCCCGGGGAGTGGGGCGGCAACGGCGGCGACGGCGGCGACGGAGTGAGCGAGTTCGCGAATCCCATCGGCGGCGCCGGTGGCAAGGGCGGCGACGGTGCTGTTGGCGCGAGCGGTGGCAACGGCGGCGACGGCGGCGACGGCGTGCGACCGCGCCGGGATCCTCGTCCCGCCCGCGGCGGGGATGGCGGCAACGGCGGCAACGGCGGCGACGGCGCCAATGGCGGCCATGGCGGCAACGGCGGCAACATCGATCCGTACGCAGTCGACTTCAATCTCAACTACGGCGCAGGCGACGGCGGCGACGGCGGCGACGGCGGAATCGGCGGCAACGGCGGCAACGGCGGCAACGGCGGCTACAGCATCGGCTTCGTTTACGCCGGCAATGGCGGAGGTGGCGGCAACGGCGGCGACGCCGTCGGGCCGATGAGCGCGGGTGGCAACGGCGGCAACGGCGGCACGGGCGGTGCCGGCGGCAATGCCGGCACAGTGGGTGATCTGAGCGGTGTCGCCGGTGGCGCCGGCGGCATGGGCGGCGCGGGTGGCCAGGGCGGTGTCGGTGCCGATGGCGGCAACGGCGGATTCGGTGGCAGTGGCGGGACGAACCGAAGCGGCGACGTCGAGGCCGGCGATGGCGGTAATGGCGGCCGCGGAGGTCATGGCGCCGACGGCGGCAACGGCGGTAATGGCGGCGACGGAGGAACCGGCGGCGTCGGCCCGACGGGCACCGCGGCCGGTGGAGCGGGCGGCGCCGCCGGCACCGGCGGTACCGGCGGAAACGGCGGAAACGGTGGCGGCGGCGGTGCCGGAGGTCCCGGCGGCGCCGCCGGCTGGGCCGGCCCGGATGGAGAAGACGGTCAGGTGGGTATCGATGGCGCGGTGGGCAGGCACGGCTGACCGGAGACAACGTCGGGCAGCGCCAACCGAATGGTGAATGCCGGGTCCTCAAATAACCGGCATCGAGCAGATTTCCCTCCCCCTGTAGGAGGAGCAAATTTCATCCGTCAAATCGGCAAGTTGGCTGAGGGTCCCGCTGCGCGGATTGTCCGAAGGTAGTAGGCGGAGCAACCGGCTCGGTACCAACACTCGCGCTAAGGGGATCATCCGATGTCGTTCATGATGGCAAACCCGGAGACACTGGCAGCCGCCGCAGCCGACCTGTGGGGTGTCGGATCGGCGCTGGGTTCGGCAAACGCGGCAGCAGCGGCCCGCACGACGGCGGTGCTGGCGGCAGGGGCCGATGAAGTCTCAGTGGCGTTGGCGTCGCTGTTCTCTCAGCATGGCCACGCTTACCGGAGCGTGAGCGCGCGCGCGACGGAGTACCACGACGAGTTTGTCCGGCTACTGGACGCGAGTGCCCGCAGCTATCCCGTTGCCGAATCCGCCAACGCCTCGCCGCTGCAACAGCTGATCAATGCGGTCAACACGCCCTTTCAAACACTGACCGGACGCCCGTTGATCGGCAATGGGTCCAACGGCGCCCCGGGCACCGGGCAAAACGGTGCGCCCGGCGGCTGGTTGGTCGGCAATGGCGGAGCCGGCGGATCCGGTGCCGTGAACACCGGCCAGAACGGCGGCGCCGGTGGTGCCGCCGGTCTGTTCGGCACCGGCGGAGCCGGCGGGGCGGGCGGCAACAGTCTGACCGACGCCGGTGGCGCCGGCGGGTCCGGTGGCGCCGGCGGTTGGCTGGCGGGCAATGCCGGTGCCGGCGGGAGCGGCGGCCAGTCCTCGTTCGGCAACGGCGGGGCGGGCGGAGCAGGCGGCACCGGTGGCTTGTTCGGCGCCGGGGGGACCGGCGGGACCGGCGGGTACGGGGTTGCCTCCGGCGGCGCCGGCGGTGCGGGCGGCACCAGCGGACTACTCGCCGGACTGGTCGGAGCCGGCGGTGGAAACGGCGGAACCGGCGGTTTCGGTGCTAACACCGGTGGTGCGGGCGGCGTCGGCGGTGCCGGCGGAATGCTGGGCGGTCCAGGCGGGTCCGGTGGAGCGGGCGGATACGGCTTCGGCGCCGGCGGCACGGGCGGGGCCGGAGGCAATGGCGGCTTGTTGGTCGGTCCGGGCGGAGCCGGCGGCACCGGTGGGGCCAGCGATGGCCTCGGGGGTACCGGCGGAACCGGCGGGAATGCCGGCCAATTTTTCTCTAGCGCCGGCGCCGGCGGAAACGGTGGCAGCAGTATGAACGGCACCGGGGGCACCGGAGGCGGCGGCGGCAACGCAGGCCTGTTCGGCTCCGGCGGCACCGGAGGAGCCGGCGGAGTCAACGCGTTCCTCGGCGCCGGCGGCGCCGGCGGTGACGGCGGCCGGGGCGGCCTGCTGTTCGGCAACGGCGGGTCCGGCGGCGCGGGTGCGGAAAGCGGCACCGCCGGCTTCGGGGGTGGAGCCGCCGGAGCCGGTGGCAACGGCGGAAACGGAGTCCTGATCGGCAACGGCGGCAACGCCGGCATCGGCGGCGACGGCCCCGCGCCGGGCAGCACCGGAGCCGGCGGTAGCGGCGGACTGGTTTTGGGGTTGGACGGATTCAACGCCCCAGCAAGCCCCAACACGCCCCTTGGTGCCCTGCACACCGTGCAGCAACAGGCGCTCAACGCGGTCAACGCACCCACCCAGGCACTGACCGGGCGCCCGCTGATCGGCAACGGGGTGCCCGGCGCGGCGGGCAGCGCAGCCGACGGCGCGCCCGGCGGATGGCTGCTCGGCGACGGCGGGGCCGGCGGGTCGGGGCCCGCGGGTACGGGGCAGGACGGCGGCGCCGGCGGCGCCGGCGGCCTGATCGGCAGTGGCGGAACCGGCGGCGCCGGTGCAAGCAAGCCGAATTCCTTCGGCGCCGTGGGCGGCGCGGGCGGCCCTGGCGGGGCCGGCGGGTGGCTGTTCGGGGACGGCGGAGTCGGCGGGGTCGGCGGAGCGGCCAGCGGTATGGCCGGCGGCACCGGCGGGGCGGGCGGCGCGGGCGGACTGTTCGGTGCCGGTGGCGCCGGTGGCGTCGGCGGGATCACCTCGTCCGGCAACGCCGGCCGCGGCGGCACGGGTGGCGCCGGCGGGATGCTTGGCGGGTGGCTCGGTGCCGGCGGCGGCAACGGCGGGGATGGCGGCTGGGGCATCAGCGATGGCGGCGCCGGAGGGGCCGGTGGCACGGCGGGGCTGCTCGGCGGAGCCGGCGGAGACGGCGGGGCCGGTGGGATGGGCTTCACCGGCAACGGGGGTGCGGGCGGAAACGGCGGCAATGCAGGTCAGTTGTTCGGCAACGGCGGAACCGGTGGGCCCGGTGGATTCACCGATGCCAACCCGTTCGGTGCGGGAGGCAACGGGGGCGCCGGCGGCGACGCCGGCCGGCTGTTCGGCGGCGGCGGCGCCGGCGGCTCCGGCGGCGACTCGCGCGGCGGCAGCGCTGCCGGTGACGGCGGGGGCGGCGGCAACGCGGGTCTGTTCGGCTCCGGCGGCGCCGGTGGCCTGGGTGGCTTCGGCGGAGCGGCCGGAAACGGCGGGGCCGGGGGCACGGCGGGGCGGACGTGGGGCGTCGGCGGTGCGGGCGGTGCCGGCGGCGGCGGCTTCGGCAACGGCGGAATCGGAGGAGCCGGCGGCAACGGCGTGCTCATCGGCAGCGGCGGCGGTGGCGGCAACGGCGGTGCCGGAGGTCTGGTGCTCGGTACTGGCGGCGTCGGGGGCAGTGGCGGGTCGCTTTTCGGCCTCAACGGACGAAATGGGTTGCCGTAGCAGCCCCGCTAGAGCTGGGCGCCGCGACGCGCAGCGGGTTGCGAAATCCGGCGCCGCTGCGCAAGAGCTGATGGCGATGTTTTCCGAGACGCGCTATGCGCTGAACTGGAACCTGCAAGTCGCATATCGCGCGTCAATGGGCATGCCATCCTAACCCAGGTGGTCGGTATCGCTTACTGGCTCGTGCAGATCAGGCGACACTCGCTAGGTACTCCTGCAGGGCCGCGTCGGGCGAACTCGCGGAATCGAGTGAGCTTGTCGGTCATGACATTTCGAGCGAGCATGATCCCGCCGCCGTAGCCGCTGGATCCACTGCTGAGCAACGCAGTAGGTTCCATGGGCATCAGGTGGAACTCAAATAATTAATTCAAAATCTGAACTACTTAATTACTTACTCTCCCCAAGCAGTCCTGTAGACCTTTTAATAGGTAAGCACATCTGCAATAGTTGCGACTGACTCGATCGAGCCTTATCACCTAATTCTGTCGGGAGTACCGCGATGTCGCATTTGTTTGCAGCGGAGGGCGTTTTCGCCGCCACGACAACCAAGTTGGCGGGCATCGGCTCGGCGTTGAGTGCGGCCGACGCTGCCGCGGTGCTGCCGATAACTGACGTTGTCGCAGCCGCCGAAGACGAAGTGTCAGCGGCGGTTGCCTCGCTATTCTCGAGCCACGGCCAGGCTTATCAGACGCTCAGTGCGCAGGCCGCTGACTTCCATACCCGATTCGTCAACGCTCTCTCTCGGGCCGGGGTGGCTTATGCAGCCGCGGAGGCAGCCAGCGTCTCACCGCTGCAGACGCTCGAGCAGGTCGTCTTGGACGTGATCAACGCGCCGACCAATCTGCTGTTGGGGCGTCCCCTCGTCGGCAACGGCACAAACGGGGCGCCAGGAACGGGCCAGAACGGCGGCGCTGGCGGCATTCTGTGGGGCAACGGCGGTGCCGGCGGGTCGGGCGCGCCCGGGGGATCCGGCGGCGCCGGTGGGGCCGCCGGGCTGATCGGCGCAGGGGGAGTCGGCGGTGCGGGCGGTATCGGCGGCGGGACCGGAGGAGCCGGGGGCACGGGTGGATGGTTATGGGGCGACGGCGGAGCCGGCGGGGCCGGCGGCACGGGGGTAACCGGCGGTAGGGGCGGCACCGGCGGTTATGGCGGTAGCGCACTGCTATTCGGCAACGGTGGCGCGGGTGGCGTCGGTGGAGCTGGCGGCGCGGGCGCGGTCGGCTCCCCGGGCGCCACGGGTACCGCGACGCTGGCAAGCGGCGCCGGCGGCCCCGGCGGTCCCGGCGGTGATGGTGGCAATGCTGGCGCGGGCGGCGCCGGGGGTAACGGTGGGCTGGTCTACGGCTCCGGCGGCGACGGTGGCCGCGGCGGTGTCGGCGGGACCGGTGGGGTGGGTGGCACAGGTGGCGCGGGGTGGGACGCCACGACCACAGTCGGCGCAACCGGAGGTAACGGAGGCAACAGCGGCACCGGCGGTGATGGCGGCAATGGAGGTCCGGGAGGTGCGGGCGGACGTGGCTCCGCCTTCCTGGGCCAGCACGGCGCCAGCGGTGATGGCGGTGCCGGTGGCTCCGGCGGCAACGCCGGAGCGCCGGGCGACGGCGGTACCGGCGGTACTGGTGGTCCGACCATTGCCGCGGGCAATGGTGGCAACGGTGGCAATCCCGGCGGCTTTGGCGTCGGCGGCAGCGGCGGCGCCGGTGGCGGCGCGGGTGCGAGCGCCGGCGCCATCGGCGCAGTCGGCGCCATCGTCCCCGGCAACGGTGGTCATGGCGGTACCGGCGGGCACGGTTACGACGCAGCCACCGACATGTCGGCACCCTCTGGCACGTCCGGCGGAGCGGGTGGGACGGGCGGCAACGGCGGCACCTACGGCAGTGGCGGCACCGGCGGGGCCGGCGGTAACGCCGCAGTGCTGGGCAACGGCGCCGGCGGCAGAGGCGGAAGCGGTGGTACGAGTGGCATGGCCGCCGGCGTCGGCGGTGATGGCGGGTCCGGCGGCAACGGCTCCGGCAGCGGCGCGGGAGGCGACGGCGGAAGCGGTGGTGCGTCAATCAACCAGGGCCCCGGAGATGCCATCGGCGGCCGGGGTGGGGCCGGCGGCAATTCAGTCAGCGGCCGCGGGGGCACTGGGGGTGGCGGCGGCACGGCGACGAACAACGGAACCGGGAACGCGAACGGCGGGTCGGGTGGAGTCGGCGGTGCCGGCGCTGCCGGTGGCGGCAACGGCGGCGCGGGCGGTGCGGCGGTCAACAACGGGACTGGAAACGCCACCGGCGGCTCCGGCGCGGACGGAACCCCGGGCGGTGCAACAGGACTCGGTGGAGCCGGCGGCGCCGGTGGTGCGGCGACCATCAACAATGCCGTGTCGAACGGCGTTGTCATCGGGGGTGAAGGGGGAGACGGTGGCAGCGGCGGTACCGGAGGCGGGAACGGCGGTGTCGGCGGGCAGGCAATCACTTTCGGAACCGGGCAGGCCACTGGTGGCGCCGGGGCGAAAGGCGGTGATGCCGGGGCCACCGGCACCGGCGGACTCGGCGGATCCGGCGGCACCGGAGATATTCGCAATGCCGTCTCCAGCGCCACGGTCACCGGCGGCAAGGCGGGCTCAGGAGGTGGTGGGCCGGCCGGTGGCGGCACTGGCGGATCGGGAGGTGGGGCCTTTACCGCCGGAATCGGGAGCGCCAACGGCGGTGATGCAGGTGACGGGGGCAGCGGTGGCACGACCGGAATCGGCGGAGGTGGCGGCTCTGGCGGCGGCGCGGGTATAAGCAATCTGAACGTCGCCACTACGACCGGCGATGCCACCGCGGGTAAGGGCGGAATGGGCGGCAGCGGTGCAACCGGCGGGCGCGGTGGATCAGGTGGTGTCGCTTCGATGGTGCGGGGCGGATCGGGCAACTCGATCGGTGGCGCGGGCGGCGCCGGCGGGGACGGTCCTGGAGGAGGTGGCATCGGAGGCGAAGGCGGGAGTGTGAACCTGGTCGGTACCGGCAACGCGATCGCCGGCGCCGGCGGAGCGGGCGGCAGTGGCGGCACCACCGGCTCGGGGGGTCGGGGCGGCGCCGGCGGGACGGCGGGCGTTTTTCAGGGCAGCCCGGGCACCGCGACAAGCGGGAACGGCGGCGCCGGCGGCGATGGCGCCACCGGCGGCGATGGCGCTTCCGGAGGGTTCGCGCAGAACACCGGCACCGGGTCAACCACGTCTGGCACCGGAGGTGCCGGAGGCAAGGGCTTCACCGGCAGCGGCGGCACAGGAGGCAACGGGGGAACCGCCAGCACCACCGGCACGGGAACCACCACTGCCGGGGCCGGCGGAGCGGGCGGCGATGGCGCCACCACCGGCGGCGCCGGCGGGGGCGGCGGTAACGCCAACTTGACCAACAGCGGCGCTACCAACAACGTCACCGGCGGTACCGGGGGCGCCGGCGGCCAAGGTGCAACCGGTGCAGGCGGCAAGGGCGGCAACGGCGGTACCGGGTTCACGAGCGGAAAGGGCTCTGCAGCCGCCGGGCAGGGCGGGGCCGGCGGGGCTGGGACTACTGGTGGAACCGGCGGTGAGGGCGGGTTCGCCCAGGTCTTCAACACGTCCGCGACAGGTGACGCCACAGCCGGGGCGGGCGGAGCCGGCGGCGATGGTGGCACAGGTGGGCTCGGAGGCCGGGGCGGTGACGCGAGGAACAACGGAGCGGGGCTGAGCTTCGGCGGAAAAGGTGGCGGCGGCGGCGACAGTTCGTTGCCTTTCGTCAACGGAGGAAAGGGCGGAAACGGCGGCGATGCGAATGCGTCGGTCCTGTCGAATGCCCTCGCCGGCGGCGGGGGCACCGGTGGCAAGGGCGGCATTGGCGGCACAGACGGCGCTGACGGCAGCAACGGCTTAGCTCTTTCCCCGTAGATCGCGACTTGGCGATTAGGCGGGCCGAATCTCGAAGATGAACTCGCATCCCCCGATGGAGACGGTGTCACCATGGGCCAACGTGGCGCTCCCCCGGATCAGTTCACCCCGCACCTCGACCCCGTTGGTCGAGCGCAGATCGGTGATCACAAACCCCGACCCGGTGTCGGCGATGACGGCGTGGTGGCGGCTGACGTCGGTGTCGTCCAGGACGATGTCGTTGTCGGTCAACCGCCCGATTCGGGTGGTCGCACTATTGAGCTGGAAGCGGCGCCCGAAGCGGTCACACAGTTCCGCGACCACCGAAGTCGACAACGTCGTGCGGGTGTCGATCCGGCTGCGCTTGCGGGTGCTCTTGACGGCCTGCTTGATGACGATCGGCTCCTGGCGCAGGATCCGCTCATGCAGGGCGCTGACCGTCGGACCGGGGTCGATGCCCAGGCCCTCGGCCAGCGCCGTCTTCAGTTGCCGATAGGCACCCAGCGCGTCGGACTGCCGCTCGGTGACGTAGTAAGCGGTGATGAGCTGCGCCCACAGCGGCTCCCGGTACGGATGCTCGGCAGCGAGCGCCTCCAGTTCGCCGATTACGGCGTCGGCACGGCCGCAGGCGATCTCGGCCTCGGCGCGCGCACTGTGCGCGGCCACCTTGTCCTCTAGCACCTTGGTGGCGAAGGGAGCGACGAAATCGAAGTCACGCAGGTCGTCCAGAACCGGGCCGCGCCATTCGGCCAGGGCCGTGGACAGGTGACTGCTGGCCTCTTCGAAACGGCCGGCGGCGGCAGCCGCGACTCCCGCCGCCTTGGCGCCGGCAAACCGGCCCAAGTCGTAGTCGGTGTCGGCGACATTGAGCTGGTAGCCCGGCGGCGCGCTCGCCAGCACCCGCACCGGGTCGGCTCCACCGTCGCGCAGCAACCGGCGCAGGTTGGAGATGTGGGACTGGATGCTGGTGCGCGCGGCGGGCACCGGTGAGCCGTCCCAAACCGCGTCGATCAACGCATCGACCGATACCGGCCGGTTGCGATTGATCAGCAGCACCGCCAGCACCGCCCGTTGTTTGGCCGCCCCCACCGATACCGGCACACCGTCCACCAACAGTTGCAGCGGCCCCAGCACACCAAACCCGAGAGTCGAGTTCGTCATCGCGCTGCCAGCCTTCCGGGTGATCGGCGAGTTCTCCGCTCCAATTGTGACCTCTGGTTGCGCCATTGGCGCACAGGCCCACCGTTCCTGACGCCGGCCCGCAGCGCCGCCGGCGCCGAGCCCGCGGTAATGACTTCGAACCCCGCAGCCCGTGCCCCGGCCCCGCATCCTCAACGCACTTAATCGCGTCGCCTACGATCGAGCCTCGTGTCCCCCGACGGTAATGAGCGGTCCCACCGGACCGCCCGGCTGGTAGCCGTCGTCTGCGGAATCGCCGGTCTGCTGTTGTGCCTGCTGATTCCGCTGCTCCCGGTGCGGCAGACCACGGCGGCCATCCTGTGGCCGCAGGGCAGCGGCCCCGACGGCAACGTCAGCCAGATCACCGCGCCGCTGGTCTCCGGCGCCCCCCGCGACCTGGACATCTCCATCCCCTGCCCGGCCATCGCCACCCTGCCCCCCAATGGCGGTCTGGTAGTCGCCACTCTTCCGACCGACGGCTTCCAGACCGGCAAGCACGGCCTGTTCGTCCGCGCGAACAAGGACACCGTGGTGGTTGCGTTCCGCGACACCGTCGCCGCGGCTGCCCCGCGGGCACAGGTCGCAGCCGGCGGCTGCAGCGTCCTGCACGTCTGGGCCGACGCCGGTGGCGCGGGAGCGGACTTCGTCGGCGTCCCGGGCGCCGCCGGAAAGCTCAATGCGGAGAAGAAGCCGCAAGTCGGCGGCATCTTCACCGACCTCAAGGTGCGCGCGCAGCCGGGGTTGTCGGCCCGGGTCGACGTCGATACCCGCTTCATCCTCAAACCCACCGCCCTGAAGACCCTCGCGATGATCCTGGGCGCGCTCGCGGTGCTCGGCGCCATCGTCGCGCTGGCGGCGCTGGACCGGCTGAGCCGCGGGCACACGCTGCGCGATTGGCGCCCGCGATGGCCCAAGATCCGAGGCGTCGGGCTGGCCACCTGGCTTGCCGACGCCACAGTGATCGGAACGCTGCTGCTCTGGCACCTAATCGGTGCCACCTCGTCGGATGACGGCTACAACCTGACCATCGCCCGGGTAGCGCCCAAGGCCGGCTATGCGGTCGACTACTACCGATATTTCGGCACCACCGACGCACCGTTCGACTGGTACCTGTGGGAGCTGTCCGAACTCGCCTCAGTAAGCACGGCCGGGGTGTGGATGCGGCTACTCGCCACCTCTTCGGGAATTGCCTGCTGGCTCGTCATCAGCCACTGCGTATTGCGACGGTTGGGACCGGCCAGAGGCGGGCTGGCCGCCAACCGGGTCGCGGTCTGGACGTCCGGCGCGGTGTTCGTCGCCGCCTGGATACCGTTCAACAACGGGTTGCGCCCGGAACCGTTGATCGCGCTGGGCGTGATGGTCACCTGGATTCTGGTGGAGCGGGCAATCGGGCTGGGCAGGCTTGCCCCGGCCGCAGGCGCGATCCTGGTCGCGATGCTCACCGTGACGCTGGCGCCGCAGGGGTTGATCGCGGTTGCCGCGCTGTTGACGGGTTCCCGCGCCATCGCACAGACGATTCGGCGGCGACGGGCCACCGACGGGCTGCTGGCGCCGCTGGCCGTGCTCGCCGCGGCATTGTCCGCGATCACGTTGGTGGCATTCCAGAGCCAGACGCTGGCCACCGTGGCGGAGTCGGCCCGGATCAAGTACAAGGTCGGCCCCACGATCGCCTGGTACCAGGACTTCCTGCGCTACTACTTCCTCACCGTCGAGAGCAACGCCGACGGTTCGATGTCGCGCCGGTTCGCCGTGCTGGTGCTGCTGCTGTGCATGTTCGGGATGCTGTTCGTGCTGCTGCGGCGCGGAAAGGTGGCCGGGGTGGCCAGCGGACCGGCCTGGCGGCTGATCGGCACCACCGCGATCGGTCTGCTGTTGCTGACGTTCACCCCCACCAAGTGGGCCATCCAATTCGGCGCCTTCGCCGGGCTGGCCGGCGCGCTGGGCGGACTCACCGCCTTCACCGTTGCGCGGATCGGCCTGCACAGCCGGCGAAACCTGGCGCTGTATGTCACCGCGCTCCTGTTCGTGCTGGCCTGGGCGACCTCGGGCATCAACGGCTGGTTCTACGTAGGCAACTACGGCGTCCCGTGGTACGACATCCAGCCCGTCATCGCCAGCCATCCGGTGACGTCGATGTTCCTGACCCTGTCGATCCTCACCGGGTTGTTGGGCGCCTGGTACCACTTCCGGATGGACTACGCCGGTCATACCGAGGTGAAGAACAACCGGCGTAACCGCGTGCTGGCCTCGACCCCGCTGCTGGTGGTGGCGGTGATCATGGTGCTGGGCGAGGTCGGTTCGCTGGCCAAGGGCGCGGCGTTCCGCTACCCGCTCTACACCACCGCCAAGGCGAACCTGGCCGCGGTCCGGTCCGGGTTGTCGTCCACCAGCTGCGCGATGGCCGACGATGTGCTCGCCGAGCCCGATTCCAATGCCGGTATGCTGCAACCGCTTCCGGGACAGCAGTTCGGTCCGGACGGCCCGCTCGGTGGCGTCAACCCGGTGGGCTTCAAGCCCGAGGGCGTCGGCGAGGACCTGAAATCCGACCCGGTGGTGAGCAAGCCCGGCGTCGTCAACTCCGACGCCTCGCCGAACAAGCCCAACGCCGCCATCACCGACTCCGCCGGAACCGCCGGCGGCAAGGGCCCGGCCGGCATCAACGGCTCGCACGCGGCGTTGCCGTTCGGGCTCGACCCCGCCCGCACCCCGGTGATGGGCAGCTACGGCGAGAACAACCTCGCCGCGCGCGCCACCTCAGCCTGGTATCAGCTGCCCGCCCGTCGCCCGGACCGGCCGCTGGTGGTGGTGTCGGCCGCGGGAGCCATTTGGTCCTACAAAGAGGACGGCGACTTCATGTATGGCCAGTCCCTCAAGTTGCAATGGGGCATCGCCAAACCCGACGGCAGCACCCAGCCCCTCGGTGAGGTCTTCCCGATCGACCTCGGGCCACAGCCGGCCTGGCGCAACCTGCGGTTCCCCTTGGCCTGGGCTCCGCCGGAAGCCAATGTGGCCCGCATCGTGGCCTACGACCCGAACCTCAGCTCCGAACAGTGGTTCGCGTTCACGCCGCCGCGGGTACCGGAGCTGGAATCGCTGCAGCAGCTCATCGGGTCGCAGGTTCCGGTATTGATGGACATCGCGACCGCGGCGAACTTCCCGTGCCAGCGGCCGTTCTCCGAGCACCTCGGCATCGCGGAACTGCCGGGGTACCGCATCCTGCCCGACCACAAGCAGACCGCCGTGTCGTCGAACCTGTGGCAGGCCGCTTCGACCGGCGGCCCGTTCATGTTCACCCAGGGCCTGCTGTGGACGTCGACCATCTCGACTTATCTGAGCGGTGACTGGTACCGCGACTGGGGCTCGGTGGAGCAGTACCACCGGCTGGTTCCGGCCGACCAGGCGCCGGACGCCGTCGTGCAGCAAGGGGTGATCACAGTGCCCGGCTGGAGTCGGCAAGGACCGATTAGGGCCCTCCCATGAGCGTCACTCCCCCCGCGAGCGGCGGCAACCCCGCGAGCAGTCGCAAAATCGCACAAAATCAGCCAGATTCGGGCGATTTTGCGTCTGCTCGCGAGCGGGAGGTGCGCCCAGCTCGCGAGCGGGAGGTGCCCCCAGCTCGCCACACAAAGGCGACGCGGTGGGTGGCCACCATCGCCGGCCTGATCGGGTTCGTGCTGTCGGTCGCCACGCCGCTGCTGCCGGTCGTGCAAACCACCGCGATGCTCAACTGGCCGCAGAACGGCCAGCTCAACAGCGTGACGTCGCCGCTGATCTCGCTGACGCCGGTCGACTTCAAGGCGTCGGTGCCGTGCAGCATCGAGCGCGACATGCCGTCCAGCGGCGGCGTCATCCTGGGCACCGCGCCCAAGCAGGGTAAAGATGCCAACCTCAACGCCCTGTTCGTCGTGGTCAGTGCGCAGCGCGTGGACGTCACCGACCGCAACGTCGTGATTCTGTCGGTGCCGCGCGATTTGATGCGGTCGCCGCAGTGCGAGCGCATCGACATCACCTCGACGCACGCGGGGACGTTCGCCGAGTTCATCGGTCTGAAGGATCCGCGCGGCGCCCCGCTGCGCAGCGGCTTTCCGGACCCGAACCTGCGCCCGCAGATCGTCGGGGTTTTCACCGATCTGACCGGTCCGGCGCCGCCGCAGTTGAGCCTGTCGGCGACCATCGACACCCGCTTCTCCAGCACTCCGACGACGCTCAAGCTGCTCGCCATGGTCGGCGCGATCGTGGCCACCATCGTCGCGCTGATCGCGCTGTGGCGCCTCGACCAGCTCGACGGCCACCGGATGCGCAGGTGGATCCCAGCGAACTGGCGCACCTTCACGCTGCTCGACGGCGTGGTGATCTTCGCTTTCCTGCTGTGGCACGTGATGGGCGCCAACTCCTCGGACGACGGCTACATCCTGGGCATGGCGCGCGTCGCCGACCAAGCCGGCTACATGTCGAACTATTTCCGCTGGTTCGGCAGCCCGGAGGACCCGTTCGGCTGGTACTACAACCTGCTGGCGCTGATGACCCACGTCAGCGACGCCAGCATCTGGATGCGGCTCCCGGACCTGTTCGCCGGGCTGATCTGCTGGCTGTTGCTGTCCCGCGAGGTGCTGCCCCGGTTGGGTCCGGCGGTGGCGGCCAGCAAACCCGCCAACTGGGCGGCGGCCATGGTGCTACTGACCGCGTGGATGCCGTTCAACAACGGCCTGCGACCCGAGGGCATCATCGCGCTGGGATCGCTGGTCACCTATGTGCTGATCGAACGGTCGATGCGCTATAGCCGCCTGACGCCGGCCGCGCTGGCCATCATCACCGCGGCCTTCACCCTGGGGGTGCAACCGACCGGCCTGATCGCGGTGGCGGCGCTGGTGGCCGGCGGTCGCCCGATCCTGCGGATCCTGGTGAAGCGTCGCCGCATGGTGGGTACGTTGCCGCTGCTCTTGCCGATGCTGGCGGCCGGCACCGTCATTCTTACGATGGTTTTCGCCGACCAGACCCTGTCGACGGTGCTGGAAGCCACCCGGGTGCGCAGCAAGATCGGCCCCAGCCAGGCCTGGTACACCGAGAACCTGCGCTACTACTACCTGTTCCTGCCCACTGTCGACGGTTCGCTGTCGCGCCGGTTCGGTTTCTTGATCGCCGCGTTGTGCCTGTTCACCGCGGTGTTCATCATGTTGCGGCGCAAGCGGATTCCTGGGGTGGCGCGCGGCCCGGCGTGGCGGCTGATGGGCGTCATCTTCGGCACCATGTTCTTCCTCATGTTCGCCCCGACCAAGTGGGTGCACCACTTCGGGTTGTTCGCCGCGGTGGGTGCGGCGATGGCGGCGTTGACGACGGTGCTGGTGTCGCCAGCGGTGTTGCGCTGGTCGCGCAACCGGATGGCCTTTCTGGCCGCGGTGTTCTTCGTGGTGGCGCTGTGTTTCGCCACCACCAACGGCTGGTGGTATGTGTCCAGCTACGGCGTCCCGTTCAACAGCACCATGCCCAAGCTCGGCGGAATCACGGTCAGCACAGTCTTTTTCGCACTGTTCGTGATCGCCGCCAGCTATGCGGCCTGGCTACACTTCGCGCCGCGCGGCAGTGGCGAGGGCCGGGTGGCGCGCTTGCTGACCACCGCGCCGGTGGCACTAGCGGCCGGCTTCATGGCGCTGGTGTTCGTCGCGTCGATGGGAATCGGGGTCGTCCGGCAGTACCCCACCTATTCCAACGGCTGGTCCAACCTGCGGGCGTTCGCCGGTGGCTGCGGACTGGCCGACGACGTGCTCGTCGAGCCCGATACCAACGCCGGCTTCATGACGCCGCTCCCGGGCAACTACGGGCCGCTGGGTCCGCTGGGCGGCAGCGATCCGGTCGGCTTCTCCCCCAACGGGGTGCCCGAGCACACCGTCGCCGAGGCCGTGGTGATGAAGCCCAACCAGCCCGGCACCGACTACGACTGGGACGCGCCCACCAAGCTGAAAACCCCCGGGGTGAACGGCTCGACAGTGCCGTTGCCCTACCAACTCGACCCGGCCCGGGTACCAGTGGCCGGCACCTACACCGCCGGCGCCCAGCAGCAGAGCCGTCTCGCGTCGGCCTGGTATCAGCTGCCCAAACCGGACCAAGCTTCCATAGCGAGCCATCCGCTGGTGGTGATCACCGCCGCCGGCAAGATCGCGGGCAACAGCGTCCTGCACCACTACACCAGCGGCCAGACCGTCGTCCTGGAATACGCCCGGCCCGGCCCCGGGGCCCTGGTCCCGGCCGGGCGGATGGTGCCCGACGACCTCTATGGCGAGCAACCCAAGGCGTGGCGCAACCTGCGCTTCGCCCGGGACAGGATGCCCGCCGACGCCGTCGCGGTACGGGTCGTGGCCGAGGACCTGTCGCTGACCCCGGAGGACTGGATCGCGGTGACCCCACCCCGGGTGCCCGACCTGCGGTCGCTGCAGGAGTACGTCGGCTCGACGCAACCGGTGCTGCTGGACTGGGCGGTCGGGCTGGCGTTCCCGTGCCAGCAGCCGATGCTGCACACAAACGGAGTCACCGAGATACCGCGCTTCCGCATCACCCCGGACTACTCGGCCAAGAAGCTGGACACCGACACTTGGGAGGACGGCGTCAACGGCGGCCTGCTGGGCATCACCGACCTGCTGTTGCGCGCCCACGTCATGGCGACCTACCTGTCCCGCGACTGGGCCCGCGACTGGGGCTCGCTGCGCAAGTTCGACACCCTGGTCGACGCGCCGCCGGCGCGGCTGGACCTGGGCGAGGCGACGCGGAGTGGGCTGTGGTCGCCGGGGCAGATCCGGATCAAGCCCTAGCGTGGCGACGATGCAGCCCGCGCATGCGGGCTGAGGAGGAACCGGGCAAATCAAGCCCTAGCCTGGCGACGATGCAGCCCGCGCATGCGGGCTGAGGAGGAGCCGGGCAAATCAAGCCCTGACCCTCGTCGATAGTGGCCCTCAAACATACCGCCGGGTGATGTCGGCCCTCGACAGCTCATGACGTTTGACCGGTTTCGACTGTGAGCGTTGGGAATCGGAGATGGCTGCGGATCGGGTGATCGTCCGGTGTCACCGGCCAGGTCACAAGCAGATCAACATCGGTGGCCTCGCAAGTGGCCTGTCGGTGAACAGCAGATTCTGCTGTCATGCAACAGAACTCGAGCCCGGCGTGTCACCGGCGCGCGCGCGAACACCATTGCCGGCCGGCTCACACCTGCGTGTTCGCGTACCCGTGTCTATCGCCATTCGCCACCCAGTCATCAGTTCGCAACCCTACGGCCAACCGTCGGCCACGATGCTCCAAAGCTATTGCCCCACCTGGCATTCGCGCCATGCAGCCTCGTTCGAACGCTGCTACGCTCCCCACTGTGCGCGGCTTCGGTGCACGACGGCGGCTAGCGCGAAGGGACACCCGGGATGTCTTGGCTTAACGGTGCGTCAGATCTGATGACGGTGGTGAAGAGTTTGTACACCGGCGGTAGCGCAGTCCAGAACCAGGACTGGGGTTCGCTCGGCGCGAGCGCGGGCACGATCGTCGGCAAAGGATTGATGTATGCGAGTAAGCAGAGCACGACTCTGGCCAACGCGTTAAAGGCTTCCGGCACAAAAATGCTGCCCACCCCAACAGCTGTCGTCGATGCTGCGGCGATCGCATTGCTGGTCGTGGACTTTCTCAACGGCTTCGGCACTCCCAACTCCGGGTCCGCGGTGTCGACGGCATCGGACAAGTTCGACCTTTTCACCACCACTCTGGTCCCGGGGTGCGTTCCGGACGCCAGGGACTGGTCGGGTCCTGCCGCGACCGCCTACACCGAACAGGTCAACACGCTCAAGAATTACGTGGCAACGATGAAGGGCTACGACAAGACACTGCAGGGGCACTTGAAGAGCCAGGCCGCCGAAGTCAAACGCGCGCATATGTGCATCACCGTCAATGTGGCGGTGCTGACGGCGGCAGCTGGCGTCGCCCTCGCCCTTTACCTGATTCCGGTCGTCGGTCCGGAAGTGTCACTGGCATGGCAGATTGTCGCCGCCTTCGCGTGTTGCTCGGCAGTCTTTGTGATCGAGATGCTCACGCTATCGAACTCGATGACACTGTCGAACGAAGTGGCCGCCTTGGCGCAGCAGTACGTCGCGCTCGGCCGTGAGGTCGAGGCGAAGATGGCGGGCACCTTCGGGCAGATCGTTGGCAAGGTGGCCACGGAGACCTCGTCCAAGGTCTCCGACTTCAGGAACATTTCCGGTGGCCTATCAGACTTCTCGAGCGCGCCGAGCATCTCCGCATTGGCCGTCGCCGCCGGAGATAGCGCGCTGCCGTCACAACGCGCCCTGCTGGACGCATCCGAATCGGCCGGCACCTCGGGAATGAGTTCGGTTGCAGTACAAGCGGAAGCGGCACCCGCGACACCGGTTGCGGCCCCCGCCGCGCCGGTACCAACGATCACGCCGCCCAGCCTGGCGCAGGTTTCTCAGCTGGCGGGTTCGGCCGCGAAGATGTCGCAGCAAGTCTCTCAGCCGCTCAACCAGACGATGCAACAGGTCCAGCAGATCACCCAAATGGGCCAACAGGGCCAGCAATACGGCCACGACGGTGCCGACGCTGCCGCCGACGATCGCGCCGTGCCCGACCCTGACGAGGACACCGCCGCGGCGGCGGGGGCAGCGTCGGGCGAAGGTGGCATGGAGCGTGTACCGATCGATGCCCCGACCGACAGCACCGAGGGGCCCGCGACTGGCCGCGGGCGGGTCCTCTGACGTTGAGCGGCGCAGTGAAACCGTAGCGCGCCAATGCTTTTCCGAGGCGGGCACGAACATTAGGAAAGCGAAGATATGACCGTTCTATTCGTCTCACCGACAATCCTGGAGACCCTTGCAAGGAACCAGACAGACGCGGCGGGCTACGCGCAGGCCGGGGCGGACGCCCTGTCCGGGACCGGTAAGGATTGCTGGATCAGCCATGGGGTGATCAGTGGATCAAGCAACGGGGCGTTCGACACCATCGAAGAGATCCGACAAGCCGCAGGAAAAGCCTTCGCCGACGCGAGTCTCGGCCTGGCCGCCAAGCTCCGGGCTGCCGGGGCGGCCTACGAGGGCGTCGACGGGGAACTGGCCGACAACCTCGACTCCCAAATGCTCGACAGATAGTCATGATCAGTTCCGTCGCCGCCGGATCCGCGGTGCCCGCTGGAGGCGTTGTCGGCGTGGGGGTCACCATCGACGGCTTGTTGGTGATTGCCGACCGGTTGCATCTCTCCGAATTCCCTCCGGCGCTGGGGATTCGACCGAATATCCCGCAAGAGGGTCTGCGTACCCTGGTCTGGGACCAGGTGCGGCGCGACCTCACCGCCCAGGGCGTGCTGGACCATTATGGGCAGCCGCACCCGGCGGTGGCGGCAATGGTGGACACCCTGAGCAGGCCGGACCGCGCGCTGGAGGGCCGCTGGTTTCGGCGAGACGTCGGCGGCCTGATGGTGCGATTCGTTGTATGCCGCAAGAACGACCGCCACGTAGTTGTTGCGCGGGACGGCGACATGTTGGTTCTGCAGCTTTCGGCTCCCCAGGTGGGATTGGCGGGAATGGTGACCGTGGTGCTCGGCACTGCCAAACCCGCTGATGTCCAGCCGCTTACCGGGGTGGCGGCGGAGTTGTCGGCGTGTAGCACCGCAAACCAGTTGATCGAACATGGAGTGGGGGCTCCCTCGGCCCGCATCTATTCCGAACTTATCGGTGCCCCGGACAGCTGGGCGGAAATTACTGCTACCCAACGTCATCCCGGCGGCACGACCACACAAACCCGCGTGGCCGCGGGCGTGCTCGACTCAGCGTGGGGCCGGGTAGTGTCGTTGCCCCGCCGTGTCGGTGGGGAGTTGTACGGAAGCTTCCTGCCTGGCACTCAACAGAATCTGCAGCGGACGCTGGACGGCTTGATGGAATTTCTACCTGCCGGCGCCTGGTTCGACTGAGCCAATCACCCCACTCCATGCTTCCACCGTCCATCCAACCCCGTGTTTCTCGACATTGATTCCGGCCGCCAACACCGCAGAAAGAAGACGACGCGATGCCAGATCCACGCGACCACGACGACCTTGCCGCGTTCGACATCTTCGATGCAGACGAAGTCGACTGCGAGAGCGCAGCAGATCCGGATCTGCTGGAGTTCCCCGGCGATGAGGACTTCTGTATCGAACAGCCAGTTGTTGATCCACTGGACAACGACTACGCACCGCCGGGTGGACCGGCAACGCAAGAAACCGGCAGCACGCTGGACGCCATCGACTCGGCGACCGAGTTCGACGAGGAAGAGGCGCACGGAGAAGAGGAAGCGGGCCTTCAGCTGTTCTCGGTGGTCAACCCCTCCGACACTGTGCTCGTCTCAGCGCTGATGGACGGCAGAACCCAGCGGGTCAAGCTGTCTCCCGAAGCGCTCAGTCAAACCGAATCCGAACTCGCACAAGAGATCATCATCCTTGCTGAGTTAGCTCGGCAGAAAGGCCTGGCCGGCCAGCACACCTACCTGCTCGAAAACGCAGCTCAAGCCGAAGGGCTGCAGGACGTCGGCGATTTCGGGCTGGACGGCACGGAGGTCCTCCGAGCGTTCATGGAGATCGGTATGCAGCTGCCGACACCGGAGCAAGCCGCCGAGGCTGAGGCCGAAGTCTTCGCAGCCCGATACCAGCACCAGAAGGATTGACATGAATTCGGTCACTTATCGTAGAAGTATTGGCGCACAACGGCATATAAAGAGAAGGCAACGTCGCCGCCCAGTGCCGCTCTGACTCGATGTGAAGACTTCCGATCGTGTTCATATTCAATTTGCTTTTCACTTGCGCTCCTTTCACCAATGGTGATGCCGGCGCATGCGCCCTACCCGAAAATTGCTGCCAGCCGAGAGATTTGCAAATAAAGAGGGGTGGCTGAGTATGTTATGGCATGCGCTGCCACCCGAAATGAACACCGCTCGCCTGATGGCCGGCGCCGGCCCAGCCCCGATGCTGGAGGCCGCCGCCGGGTGGGCGGGGCTCGGAAACGCTCTCGAGGCTCAGGCAGTCGGTTTGGCGCAAGCCCTCGTCGCGCTGCAGGGCCTGTGGTCCGGCGCGGGCAGCGAACGGGCGGTAGCCGCGTTCACACCTATGGTGGCCTGGCTCAACGACGCGGCGAGCAAATCCCAGCAACGTGCTACGCAGGCGTCGGCGCAGGCCGAGTCTTACCTCACCGCGCTTGCGGCAACACCGTCGCTAATCGATATCGCGGTAAATCACGTCACGCACGCGGTACTGGTCGCCACCAATTTCCTCGGCATCAACCTAATGCCCATCGGTGCCAACGAAACCGACTATTTCGTCCGAATGTGGAACGAGGCCGCCGCGGCGATGGACGTCTACCAATCGGAGACCGCGGCCAACACAGTCTTCGAGCCGCTGCTGCCGCTGCAGCCCATCGTGCAGCCCGAAGTGGGCGAGATGCTTTCGCCGGGCGTCGGGGGGGTATGGAGCAATGCCCGTCAAGCGGGCACGACGGCGATGCGCCAGTTCGAGGCCGCGGCACAAGGTTTGTCGGATTTGGTCCCCAGTTGGGCCACGTCGTCCGATGAGCAAGCCATGCAGTTGCTGAACCAGCTAGGGCAACTGGGGCCGTTGACCGGACCGATGCAGTCGCTCATGCAGCCGATCCAGCAGCTGACGTCGCTGGTCGGCCAGACCGGCGGCATGGCTGGCAGCGGCATCTCCGGCAGCGACATGGGTGGCAGCGAATTCAGCGCCGCCGCTGTGGGTGGCTCTTCCAGCACTCTAGGCGGAAAGGAACTGGGACAGCTTGGCCTACTAGGTGCCAGCCCGCTGTCCAATCATCCGCTCGCCGGAGGGTCGGGCCCCAGCTTAGGCCCCGGATTGATTCACGGCGGAGCACTGCCGGGAGCGGCGGGATCCGAGCCCCGCACCGCGCTGATGTCGCAACTGATCGAGAAGCCGGCCGACACGGTCTCACCTGCGACACCCGGAGCTGCTCCTGGGTTATCGACCGGCGGCGGCGCAGCGCCGAGGGTCTTGCCGCCAGGGGGCGAAGAGCCGGGGGCGGACACCGAATCGGGTCTGGTGACCACCGCACTGGTCGCCGACCATTCCAGCGAAAGCCAATACGTTGGTCTCGATGAGGGCGACGACTGGTGAACCAACACGCATCGAGTAGCTAGGAGCCCCACATGACAGAGATGAAAACCGATGCCGCCAAGCTCCGCGCGGGGGCAGCGAACTTCGATCAAATTTCGGTCGAATTGCAGCAGATAATCCGCATGGTCGAGAACATTAGTGGCGAACTGTCCGGCCAATGGCGGGGCAAGGCGGGCGCGGCCGCAACGAAGGCTCTGACAAGGTTCCGCGAAGCGGGTCAAGCGCAGATAAGCGCACTCTCCGACATCTCGGCCAATATCCACCAGGCTGGTGTTCAATACGGCAAGTCTGACGACGAACAAGCGGCCGGCTTGGCCTCACAGATGAATTTCGGCTGAACACCCCAGCCCTCGACCCCCGTCAATAAGGGAGAACAGTGATGTCAGACGAACAGACATGGAACTTTGGCGGCATTGAGGCCGGAGAAAGCTCCATCGACGGAGCGGTACGACAGACAGCCGGACTTCTGGACCGAGGCACCCGGGCCCTCAACAATCTCGCGGCGGCATGGGCCGGCAGCGGATCGGATGCCTACCAGGCAGTCCAACTGCGCTGGGACCGCACGTCGACGGAGCTCAATGACTCGCTAAAAAGCCTGGCGTTGCGCATCAAGGAAGCTCGCGAGGCGATGTTGCTGACGGAGTCCAAGGTCACCGGAATGTTCCAGTAGCAACGCTCGCAAAAGGTGAAAGCGCTCAGCATGTCCAAGTCGCAGACGTCGCGTCCGGGGGGAGAGGCGCGAAGCGTAACCCAATTCCGGAGAACCCCCTATGGCTGAAAAATTGAGCGTTGATCCGGCGCTCCTGCAGGCTGCCGCGACGAGGTTGGAAGAATTGACTTATCCAGCGCCCCTGTCTCCGTTCTACCTTCCGGCCCGGGATCCAGTGTCGGCGGCGATTGACGAGACACTGCCGGTCATCGAGGCGCCGGTGATCAACGGGCTTCCCGCCATCAAAGCTGCAAATACCAGGACAGGGTCCCGCCTCGCCGTCGCGGCCAGCATCTACGCCGACACCGATCGGCGCCTGGCCGACTACCTCAGCCAGCTCGAGGTCAGTTCTACGAGCCAGACACGTCCACCGGCTGCGAGCCGGCTGCCGGGCGGCCGGGCCATGCATTGGCCCGACGATGCGAGGAGACACGGACCGGCCCGCGCCGCCCCCGCCGCGCAATTCGTCCCGGCACCTGCGCAGCTCGGCCAGATCAGCGAGCTGGCTACAGCGGTGGGTCCGACCGCGCAGCACGTTCAAGCCGTCACGTCCGTCTTACAAGGAGCTGTCCAGGGCGCCGGCACCAATATCGGCACGCGGCCCGACAACCCGGCACACCCGCCCGCGAAGGAATATCCCGGGGACGAGGGCGACGCACCGGGCGAGCAGGCGCTACCAAACGTTTTCCGGTCGGCGACGGCCGACGCATCGCAGTTTGCACCCACCGGCACCACGTTCTGACTCTGACTGCCGTCCCGAAGCCCTCGTCGAGCCGCCTGTGCCGATTCACGCAGCGTCGGCCAGAGCGGCATCCATGAGTCGAGCGAGACATTTCCAATACAGCCAGTCGGCCACGGCAACGCGCTGGGAGGCCGGATCGGTTGCCTGGTGTGCCTCACTGAGCCGCACCAGTTGAGCACGAGCGGCGTAGGCGCGGAACGCGCGCAGGTGAACGGCCTGGCGGTCTGGATGGCTGCTGGCCAGCGGCTTCGACACGGCTAACCACAACATCGTGAGATGTTCATCCTGCCGACTGGCTGACGCCGGCTGTGGGGGCAACGGGGCGAGATCTCTCACCCGCTTGGCCATCCGCGCTGGAACCACCGGTGCGCCCTTCCCCGGTTCCTCGGACTCGACCGTTTGGCGCGACGGCCGCCGCTCGGCAATTACTGGTGCCGGCGGCAACAAATCGATCAAACGAGCGTCGAGCGTCTCAGCGAGCAGTTCGGCCGCTGCCCGATCGACCACCTCGAGTCGGGTTCGACCGGGCATGTCACCCGTGGCCGGGATGTCGTCCGGCTGCAGCACAACTTTGGCCGCGCCGCAGTCAGAGTTGACCAACTGCTGCTCAGTGCCGATCACAACCCGCAGCTTGCGGTCGTGGTGCGCCGCCCAGCCCTGCACTGCCATTACGGGGTAGGTGGCCCAACGCGCCCGCACAGCTGCCGGGATCGTCGGATCAGCACTGGCCAGGTGGACCTGGTCCGGCAACCGCATGCCATCCGGTAGGTAGGCCAGCCCGTAGCTGTTCGCCACGACAATCGCGCCGTCAGTCGTCACGGCGGTGATCCAAGAGAACCCCAGTTCCACGGGGCGGCCTTTGCCAGGCGCGTTCAACGCCGCCGCGATGCGCCGACCCAACCGCAACGGATCCGTCCCCTGGCGGCGTGCGGCATCGGCAGCGGCGGCCTCGGCGATCGCGTCGCGTTCAATCCGGGCCGCCGAGACAGGGATCGTCGCAGCGGCGCCATCCTCGGTGTGCTCGGCCGGTTGCTCCCGGCCCGTTGAACCGGTCTTGTCATCCGCTGTTGTCCGAGCGGTTCCTACCGCCCGGGTAGCCGCCGCGTGGCGACCCGAGGAGGCAGGCTTGTCTGGAACCTTGCTGACTGGGGCTGCCGTCCCCCCGCCCGAACGGCCACCCGCAGCAGCACCGGAACCGCCGGCTGCCATCGGTCCCATAGGCATGCCGCCCATACCGCTCGACGCCGACGACTGATCCCCCAAAAGGTTCGACGGCGCCGCCACGGACACGGGCCCCCCCGTCTCGATGCCATGCTCGCCCGTGGCCGGCGGTTTCATCGAAGCAGCCGGGTGCAAGGGATGCGCCGGACCGGTTGGAGCCGACGGGGTCGCCGGCCGCGACGGATCGGTCGGGCCTGATGGGGTCGGCGAAGGTGTCGGACCTGGCGGACCCACCGGAGTCGCCCCCACGCGCGTGTTGAGGGGACTCAACGGAGCGGTCGAACCCGACAGGCTTGGCGGACGCGTCGCTGGTGTCGGCGGCCCGTTCCCATTCCCGGCCGCGCGGTCCACGGGTGTCAGCTCGGATGTCCCGGGCACGATTGTGTCCGCACCCTCCGGCGGTGGAGTTGTTGTCGCGTTTTCCGGCACCGACGGCGCGCGGAGTGGGTCGGACGGCGAAGCTTCGTTCGCAGGCGCCACCGATCCCCGGTCAGGGACCGCAATGGTGAACGGTGGCGGGACCTTCTGGTCGAGCAGGTTTTCCAGGGCGCTGTGCGGCGGTTTCCACCATCTGCTTGCCCGGATTTGCTCGGCGGTTGCGGCAACAACACCGGCGTTCTCCAAGTACGCTTCGCTGACCAGCGCCTCGATGGCCGCGCGTCGCGCGTCAGCCGTCAGCCGGGAATCGGTGACGACGGCGTTGATTCGTTGGTTCGCGATCTCAACGTTGTCGCTGATGGCAGCTTTAGCCTCGAAGATCGTGCCGGCGACATAACGCTGCCAGGTAATAACGGTTGCCAGCATGTTCTGCAGTGCGACCAACTCATCGATGTTGCCGCTGAGCTCGCCGTCGGCGGCGGCAGCCGCGGCGCCCGACCAGCCATCGGCCTCGAACATTTCCGCTCGCTGCCGGCGAGTCGCACCCAGCACCTCGGCAACCTGGTGCAGGATTTGCGTCCACGCATGCGCGCGGTCGAACAGGACGTCTTCGTCGGCTTCGGGCCATGCATCGGGGTCGAGCATCTGCTCGGCATGGCCGCCGAACGGCTTTGCGATGCCCATGGCTTAATCTCCGACTCCGCCAGATGGCTGCTGAGAGTGGTTGGTCGGCCACCGGAAGACGTTGAGCATGCCCTGCATCAGCCTGCCTGGTCCCCGTCGTCTTTTGTCCGTCGGCGCCCGATGACGCCGCCGGTCCAGGCCCGTTCCTCGGTGTAGAGCGCCTCCTCGTCGGACCCGACGCGTTTGCCCTGTTTGCCCTCTTTCCCCTGACCGCCGGGGGCGCCTCCCATCGGCATGCCGCCCGCACCCGCGCCGCCTCTGCCGGCTGAGCCCGAAATCACAGCATCCAGGCCCGTCTTACCTGCAGCGGCGCCGGCCGGGCCCGTGCCTCCGGCGCCCGCTGCCGCTCCGAGGGGCATTTTTGGCATGCCTGCACCGGCACCCCCGCCGCCCACGCCCGCCGGTTTGACACCGGTATCTGCTGGGGTTCTTCCGAGCTTGTTGATGGCCTCGGTCAGCTTCGGGTCGTTCTGCGGTGACGGCGGCATGCCGCCGGGCATCCCGGTGAAGGGTGTGGTCGTGTTCGCCAGGTCGGACAAGCTGCCGCCAGATAAATCGTCGCCAGCCGGAACATCAGGCGTCGGTATGACGCCGTCGGGCACATCCCCTGGATCGGGCTTGTTCGGGTCGGGTGTGTCGGATGGCGGGGCAATCGGAAAGGCCGCAGGCGGAGTCGCCGGTATCACCGGAGACAGCGGGATGCCGGCATTGGCAACATACAGTTGCAGCGACGTCTCCGATTGGGCCTGCAACTCCTCGTACCACGCAATGGCATAATTCAGATACGGACTATTCGTCCGTATGTATGCCTGATACCAATAGTCGCACTGCGATACCTCGTAGGTTGTCGGATGTTCCGCTGGGACTGTGGAGTTTCCGTGCCCGTCCGACGTCGTATGTTGGCCGTACACTGCTGCCTTCTTGTGGGCGTCCACTACCCGCAGCGCCTGCCGGCTCAAGTCGGCACATAATGCGGACATGGTGTATATCCACTGCCGCTGAGTATCGAAATTCGCCTCGACGGCTATTTGCGATGCACCCTCCCATGAAGTGAACGGACGGAACCGATACGTCTCCGCCTGGAAGGCGCGCTGAAATGCATCCCATTCAGCAGCAAATTCCAAGTAGGCCCGCCCCGCATCGCCGGTTGTGATGAGCGTCGCCGCTTCTCTGACTTCGTAATAGGGGAATTCAAACGGCGCCGTGGCGGGGGGCGCCGGGGCGGGGCGCGGTGGGAACACACCACCGAAATCCTCATTTGGATCACACATCACGCTCATCTGAGCGTCGCCGGCGGCACTCCCCGTATTGGCAGCGCCACCGACCGTGACCGAGCTGATGGCCGCGGAGGCTTCCTCGTCGACCGATTCATATGCCTTGGCCGCGTTCCTGAGGGATGTCGCCAGCTTCTTCCATTCACGTTCGCCGGCTTGGAGGTACAACCGCATCGCGTCGGCGGAAAGCGCAATCTGCACCGCAGAATTGTCGACGAACTTGAGCCGGCAGGGCGCTTGCGGGTTCACCGACGGTACGCCAGGCATGGGTTGCTCGATCTCGTCCGCCCGCGCCATCAGCTCCTGGTATTCAACGCTCAGGGTCTGCGCCATGTCGCTGGTTCTCCTTGTGTCAACTCATCCGTCGTCCGATCCGCTGCTGAGGTGCGCCGGAAACTCCTGCAGGAGTAGAGAATTGCACCTCCACCAGCTTGCCGCTGAAACTGCGGGGCAACGCCGGGCGTCGCGCAGGTTAACGATCACACCGACCTGATCAGCGTCGATCCATGCCGGCCCGGCCGGACGCTGCAGGACCGGTCCCCAAACCGCCGGACTCCGCGTATGCTGCGTCGATCCGGTTGTCATGGCTGGGACTTCAGCGATGTCCCCGAGCCAGTCCTCCGTTGTTGAACTCACCTTGACCACGAATCACCGAACAATGGGTGCCGCGCATCATTCCCTGCGATCATCATCGCCAATCGTTATCTTATCCGTAACAGCCAGTCGGCGCGCGCTAAGCTAACCACCGATATGAACCTGGACATCCACCTGCAGACCCATTCGGACAGCAGCGTGCATGGCGCTCACCGATACGTCGCCGCGCCCAAGAGTGAGATTATGCTTCGCTGCACTCAGTCGCTCGTCAACGCGATCAATCGCGCCGAAGGCAAAATCATGTTGCGGGTTTTCGATGACCATTCTTCACCAGAAGTCATAACGTCGCTTCACCGGATACTCGGGACATGCAGACATGCGGTCGAGTTTGTTCCGTTGCAAAACAGCGGTTACAACGCATCTTGCCTGGCATCCTTCTCCAAGGCCCACGACGACGGCGCTGACCTGGTGTATTTCGTGGAGGACGACTACCTCCACGCACCCTCGGCAGTCCTGGAGATGCAGGAGGCGCATGCGCTGTTCAAGGATCAACTCGGCGGCCAGGAAGTCGCGCTGCACCCGTTCGATGATCCGAAGAACTATTGGAGCAAGATTTTCCGGCAAGAGCGTTGCCGGGTGTTGCAGGGCACCAGACGGCATTGGCGAACCAACACCCACACAACAAACACATGCTGGGTCGAAATCGAAACGCTCCGGCGTAATTGGGAACTTTTTGAGTTACTGGCCCTGCATTCAAGCACCCCCTATGGTGAAGCCGCACATATTTTTGAGGCGTCGACAATCAACCGGATCTGGCGCGAACAAGTCACCCTCCTCACACCGATTCCTTCGTTAGCGCTGCACCTGCAATACGAACAGCACATCGACCCATACCTGAATTGGAAGGAATGGTGGGCGTCAGCCGCCTACTGAGATCAAGTGGTCATGTGTGGCGCGCCGCGAAGAGCCCGCAGTAACTTCGCTGCCCGGCAGACTTGAACTGCCGATAGACCTTGAAGTTCGCTGTGCCGGCCCGCAGCTCGGCCAGAAACTCTTCGAGTCCGCCCACGAGGTCGTCGTACTGCTCTTGGAGCAGCGCGACGCGCGACTGGTGATCATTTGCTCGGTTCGCGTGCGAGATCCGCAGTGCCAGTACCGATAGCCGATCAACGATGGTTGCGGGCGTGTCGGTATGTAGCGGACTACGCGGGTTGGGGTGCAGAACCTCAAGCAGGGTGATGTCGATATCTTCGATAGTCGCGCAGCGACGGCCGTTGAGGTCGTCGATGCAGCGCTTCCTCCGAGCGATCTCGTGGTCGCCGGCACCGACCCGGCGAACCGCGTCTTCGTGATGCCAAAGATCGAAGTTAAACGCGTGCAGCAGTAGCGCTTTCGCTTCGACGCCATCCCCGGCAGGGACGGCAATGCGTTCGACGTCATGCCATGACAGTGCGCAGTCATGGAACTGGCGCACGGCGGCCAGCAGGCCCGCATCAGCCAGCGTCGTCTCATGCTGATGATCGGCATCGACGTCTGGCATCAAGTCACCGCTCCTGCGCATCGTAATGTCGTTGCCGCACAACCACATCGCGGCGGCGACTCCTTCGGCACGATGGTGGATAAACTACATCGTAAGCCCGGCTCCCAGCCGCGCAGACACGTCAACATTATTGATGCGCATAGCAATTCGATGAATGCCCCCAATTGCGGCATCGTCATGATGGAGTCACCGAACATCCGTTTACTCAACAGTCGACAAGTGATCGCCGCTCAGGATTGCATTTCACTGGAACCCGTATCGTTCTCCCGAGCCTAAACTCCCGCGCACACTGTGTCATATCAGGGATCAGTGGCAATGATCACTGACGCGAGGGCGCGATATCGACGAGTTCTTCCAGCGCCTCGAGCACAGCTTCCACCTCGATGTCCGCCATAGTGGGCATGTCAACGTGCCGGTGGCGCCCGAATCTGAACCCCCACGTCGCGCTGCGCGTGGGACCGAAGAGCCCAACGCCGGGAACGCGCCCCAAATCGGCGGCATGGAGCATGGCGGAATCGATCCCGAGGAAGAGATCCGCGCGGCATACCATGCCCACGGCGAGATCGAGCGGCATGCCCAGGTAGGGAAAGACCCGGTCACATTCACGCCCGGTGTTGAGCTCCTCGTGTCCCATTCCCACTATCCAGGCGACGAAGTCGCGATGACGCGACAGGAATCGGTCCAGCAGGTCAATGAACTTCTCTGCAGACCAACGCTTCTCGGCCCAGTTCGTGTCGGCGTGTACCGCGAGCACCTTGCTGCCCTCCGGCAGGGCGGACCGGATCGACCGGGCCCGATCACTTACGGACGGCGGGAGTACCAATGGCTGAGCATAGTTCTCGATCCGCAGCGACGCATCGAAAACGCGCGCCAGTCTGAAGGTCAGGTCGGCGGCATGGCATTCCTCTTTCGTGACTACAAAGTCGTAGCCATGCCTGGTGGGGAATCCGATCGTCGTGGTGGGCGCAAGGCGCTCCACGAGTGGGCGGATAACGACACTGGACAACGAGTTCCATGCGAGGGTATCGATGAATACGTCGACGGCACCGATCTGCTCCGCCAGCGTGCGGTGGTCGATGGCCCGAAGTGGCACCCCCGGCAACGGGTGTGGTCCGGTCAGCGGCAACCCGGTGGTGTCTACATGAAGCTGGCTTACCTCTCGAAAGCACAGGTCGAAAACGACCTGCGGGCAGATCAATGTGATTGGGGCGGTGAATAGTTCACCCAATGCCCGCAGCGTGGGTAACGTCAGCAAGGCATCGCCGATGTTGGTTACGAAACATACCGCGGGCCGGTGCGCCTGCAATACGTCGCTTAGCGGGACGCGATCAGGTCCGGTGTCATCACCAGAAAAGCCGGCCGTTGAATCAAACGTTAGCGCCATCCCGGGGATTACAGATCGTTGCGGACTTTCCACGTCAATCGAAACCCAGGTTTCGGGCGAGAACGTCCACCTCTGCCCAGGCCGGATCGTTGTCGTCCCCGCGATCCCGCGCGGACGCCGCTGGGTGCAGCGGACAAAGGTTGCCGACCTTCCATGGCAGGGGGGAGCCGTTTCGGAAAAACTGGTGGTCACCGACGGTCTCGGGCGGTGGATGGGTGATGCAAGCAGCTTCGTCGGAAAAGGTCAGGCCCCAACGACTAAAGGCGGCGTTAAGGGTCATCGTCGGTCGGGCCGCGAAGGCCTCGTAGTTCAGCACCACGAGTTCATCCGCATCGGTGTCGACAAGCGGTTGCAGGTACGTCTTGACCAGCTCCAAGGCTTCTGCCACCGTATCTTTGATCCAGAAGTCGACGGACGTGCGCATAGGCGAGTCTCGATGCGCCAACATAGAATTCACGACCTCCCGGGGGTCTCGCAGGACGAAGACGGGCACAGCGTCCGGAAAGGCCCGGCGCAGCGCGCTCAGCTGGGTCGCATACCGAGGGTTCTTCTCACCCCAGATGGTGCTCGGGCCGGTGACCTCGCTCATCACCGTTCGCAAGGCGTTAGCTGGATCCGCCGTTAGCCGCGCATAGCGCTGAAAGTCGGCGTAGACTCCGCGATCCGTCAGGAAGGCCCGTAGGGTTCCCACGACCGACGGGCCGCGTCGACTGATCTGCAGGAGGTCGATCTCGTCGAAAAGCTTTATATCCTGCCGAGAATTGAGGCACTGGGTGACGATCGTAGTGCCCGATCTCGGCGCTCCTACGATGAACAGCTGCACGGCGATCGCCGCAGTCAGCCGAGGGAAAGGCCTACCGACTTCGCCAAATTGGCGGTGACTTCGATCAGGGATGCGATCATTTGCTGCTGCTCTCCGGCGATGGCTGCCGTCGCCTTAGCCTGCGCGTTGGCGATCGCCTCATTGATGCGCTGCTCGACGCTCTCGGCGCCCAGCCGCATCATGCCCTCCTCAATGGACAAGGCGGTCAACAAGCGGTGCCCGTTGATAGTGGCAGTAACCGTCTTCTCTTCGTCTGTGGCAGTAAAGGATCCGGCGTCGGATTGGGTCATCTGGTCCTCGAGAAGTGTGTTGAATCGCTTCAACTGCTCCAAGGTCTCGGCTACCTGCGGGTGCTTCGGCTCCGGTTCGATGCCCATCTGCTCTCCCTTACCTCGTGATGTCGAACGTTGCTGCACTAGTGGTCATTCGGTCGTTGCTAAAGCCGTGGCTAGTCCCCTCGTACGGAAGGGCCCTCCGGGGGTAACACCTGCCGATCGCCAACGACTTCGTGGTGGGCCGGTCGATGGAGGCGGTCAACCAAGCGGTTCACCACTCGCCGCTCCATTCCACCGGTTCGGCTAACCGATCGAGGGCACTGCTGCAGGCTCAGCCTCGCGGAATCGTCCGTCCTAGCCGGCGAGTCCATTCCGGAGACCGGGCATCATCGCTGCGGCCTTCTCGCTGACTGCGCTGATAATCGCTACACCTGACAACGACACGATGAATACCGACTTTCCGCCCGCTGTCACGCCGATGAACGGGTGTGTATGCCTTGACTGGCCGCATTGCGCAGCCGCGCCGCCGCCTCGGCTTCGCGACGGAACCGCTGTACGAGAGTCTGGTTGGTCGCCAGCTGCGGCGGGAGCAGCTTGATTGCGACCAGTCGGTTGGTGCTGGCGTCGTAGGCGCGCCACACCTCGCCCATGCCGCACTGGCCCGGCCGGTCGTCGACAGCAAGATCCTGTGGTCCGGATCGGCCTCCGGCCGGGATGAAACACTGGTGGGCATGTGGTCGCGAGGCCTGGGCATCACCCTGGTGGCGGGCGTCGCGTCCGCCGCTTGCGCTGCGACACCACCGGCCGGCCCGGGCTCTGCCGCACGGTCCAACTATGTCGCGATGGGCGACTCCTTCGCGGCGGCCCCTGGCGTGCCGGAGCCCGCGCTGCCGCGCGGATGTCACAAGTCGACGAACAACTACCCGGCCGTGCTGGCGCGTCGCCTCGCGACGCCCGCTTTCCAGGACGTCACCTGCAGCGGGGCAACCACCGATGACGTCGTCAGCCGGGAGCAGCGCACCGACCACGGCCTGATCCCGCGCCAACTCGACATGGTGGGGCCGCCCACCGACCTGATCACGATCACCATCGGCGCCAACGACGTGGGGCTGGCCGGCGATGCGGAGTCGTGCGAGGTGAAGGCGACCGACCCGAAGCCGTGCACTGCCGAGTTCGTCGTCAACAACGTCGACCGGGTGTCCACCGCCATCGCCGAGCAGGTGCCGGTCTGGGCGAACATGATCGACCAGTTGCGCGCCGACGCACCCAGGGCGCGCATCATTCTGGTGGGCTACGGGGTGTTCGTCCGGCCCGGCGGCTGCTTCCCCGATCAGCCCCTGCTGCCCGGCGACGCGAATTATCTGCAGGCCAAGGTCGACGAACTCGACGATCGGCAACGACAACTCGCCACGGAGAAAGGGGTTGAGTTCTTCGACACCCGGTCAATATCGGCGGGCCACGACATGTGCGCCCCGGCCGGTGAACGCTACGTCGAGGGTTACGTCACCGAGAACGACGCCGTGCCATTGCATCCCACCGCGCTGGGGGCGGTGGCGGTGGGAAATGCATTGACCGACTACCTGGTGCTGTCGGAAAACCGTTAGCAGGTTTAGCCGGGTATTTCGGCGTCAATATCGATCGAGTCCGGGACGGTATCAAGTGAATGGAAGGGCCGATGCGCGCACTGACTGGCTTCGGGACTTGCGCTTCAGCGTTTACGGTAATGGCCGCTTCGACGGCCACACTCGGAATGGGCATGGCCGGCGCCACCGGCCCGGTGTCGATCAGCTCGGTCTTGCGAAATTGCGACGGCAGCGCCGTCCAGACCGCGGTCCAGACGCCGCGGACGTCGCTGGGGCGGGGTGTCGTGCTCTTCCGCAGCTCAGGCTCGACGGTGACCGCGAATATCAATCTCGTGATCTCCAACCAGCCGGGCGCCCACTACGACGTCGGGCTGATTCAGGTTCCGCGGCCGACATCGGCGACCTGTGGCCCGGGTGACCCGGGGACATCGTTCACCGGCGTCGACACCGATCCGGCCGGCCAAGCGAACGTGACCATCACCGCTCCCCGTCAGCAAGGCGCCACCGGCGTTTGGGTCATGGTGACAACCCCGAATCCGCACAATCAGGCTCCGGGTGAGTACTACAGCTCGGAATTCGTGGCGCCGTTATAAAACGGGCGATCGTGTAATACCGTCGCCGCATGACCGACTACGAGCCAGAGTCCGTCGATCGGCTCCCGTTCTCGACGCCGGAAAAGTCGCAGCGCTACAAGACCGATAATTTCGCCGGGGCCGTCGGCCTCAATTGGTATCGCACCGATCCCACGCTGCAATTCATGATGGCGTACTACCTCACACCCGACGAATTGGCGGTCGTGGAGCCACATTTGACCGGGATCGGTGAGCTGATGGGCGGGCCGGTCGCCCGCTGGGCCGAGGAGACCGACCGCAACCCCCCGCGGCTGGAACGCTACGACCGCTGGGGTCACGACGTCAGCCGCGTGGTGATGCCGCCGTCGTTCACCGCGGCCAAGCGGGCGGTGCTCGACGCCCAGGGCGCCCTGCGGGAGGCGTGCCGGGGTGCGGGTTTCCGCTCGTCGCTGTCGATGTTCGCCTCGAACTACCTGCTGAACCAGGCCGACATCGGGATGGGCTGCGCGCTGGGTACCGGCGGCGGCATGGTGCAGTCGCTGGTGGCCGCGTATGCGCCGGCCGATGTGCGTGATCATGTGCTGGCCAAGTTCGAGTCGGGCGAATGGGCCGGCGAGACAGCGCAATTGCTGACCGAACGGACCGGCGGATCGGATCTGGGCGCACTGGAGACGACGGCCCGACGGTCCGGTGACGCATGGTTGCTGAACGGGTTCAAATGGTTCGCGTCGAACTGCGCCGGGGAGGCGTTCGTCGTGCTGGCCAAGCCCGAGGGCGCACCGGACTCGAGTCGAGGGGTAGCCAACTTTCTGGTGCTGCGCACCCGGCGGGACGGTTCCCGCAACGGGGTTCGGGTGCGGCGGCTGAAAGACAAGCTCGGCACCCGGTCAGTCGCGTCCGGGGAGGTCGAGTTCGTCGACGCGGAAGCTTTTCTGCTCTCCGGTGAGCCTTCCGGGGAGTCGGGCCCGTCCGACGGCAAGGGGCTGGGCCGGATGATGGAGCTGACCAACGCGGCGCGCCTGGGTATCGCGCTGTTCGGGCTCGCTAATGCGCGACGCGCCCTGGTCGAATCGCTCTGCTACGCGCGGCAGCGGCAGGCGTTCGGCGGCGCGCTGATCGGCAAGCCGCTGATCCGACGCAAGCTCGCGGAGCTGATCGTCGACGTCGAGGCCGCTCAGGCGCTGGTGTTCGACGGCACCGGAGCCGTGAATCACCGACAGCCGCGTCGCACGCGGCAACGCATCGCGGTGCCGGTCACCAAGCTCAAGGTCGCCCGCCTGGGCATCACCGCGGCATCGGACGCGATCGAGCTCCACGGTGGCAACGGCTACATCGAAACATGGCCGGTGGCAAGGCTTTTGCGCGACGGCCAGGTCAACACCATCTGGGAGGGACCGGACAACATCCTGTGTCTGGACGTACGCCGCGGCATCGTGCAATCCCGCGCCCACGAGGCGTTGCTGACCCGGTTGCGGGACGCGGTGTCGGTCTCCGACGACGACCCGACGACGCGGCTGGTGGCCGACCGGATCGACGACCTGGAAGCAGCAGTCACCGCGTGGGAGAAGCTGGACGGCGCCGTGGCCGAGGCGAGGCTGTTCCCGCTCACCCAGTTCATGGGCGATGTCTATGCCGGAGCGTTGTTGACCGAGCAGGCGGCCTGGGAGCGAGAGACGCGCGGCGCTGAGCGCAAAGCGCTGGTCGCGCGGCTGTACGCCCAGCGCTGCCTCGCCGACCGCGGGCCACTACGCGGCATCGATGCTGACGGCGAGGAGGCGCTGGATCGCTTCGACGAACTGGCCGAGGGAGCGTTGCGGCTGTGAGGCGCTGCGTCGCGATTGTTGCCGTCGCGCTGGCCGCGGCCGGGTGCTCCGGTCAGGCACGTGGGCACGCGGCCCTGGTCGAGCCGGTCGGCTGAGCCACCGACGGTGAAATGCCCGACGCTGCGGCGGCGCGTCGCGTCGCCAGATTCACACTCGGCCGCAATGCGTAAGCCGGCCGGTGAGTCCCGAATGCCCGCCGACATGGGACTTCAGTCCCTACCGCGACACACGGCTGCGATGGTCCGATGAATCGGGATTCGCGAATGGCGTACACGGAGGTGCGGCGATGCAAACACAGCCGACGATTCAGGGCGAACGGCGCAACACTCGCCACGGTCCGGGAGTAAGCACCACCTCGTGGCGCGCCGACCTCGACGGCGCGTCCGCCGCCATCGGCGGCTTGATAACAGCGAAAGATGCCCAGGCTTTGCGGCCCGGCTCCGGCATGCTCGTCGTGACGCGCGGCCCCGACACCGGAGCGCAATTCCGGCTGCATGAAGCCGTCACCTCCGCGGGCCGGCATCAGCTCAGCGACATTTACCTCGACGACATCACGGTCAGCCGCCGGCATGCCGAATTCCGAAGGGAAGGAAACGAATTCCGCGTCGTGGATTGCGGTAGCCGCAACAACACATTCGTCAACCGGGAACCGGTCGAGTCGGCGATACTGACCAACGGCGACGAGATCCAGATCGGCAAGTTCCGATTGGTGTTCGTCGGGTCGGCCCGTTGACGGCCCACGCCCAAACCCGGTCGAAGGCAATGTGCCCCGGTTCCGGCGGCCTGCGCCGTCTCGGAAGCTGTATTCGGTTGGGGCCAGATGCCCCCCGGGGTAAGGCCGAAAGTCCCTAGATACCTCATCGCCCGCGCGAGACCGTAGTCCTCCAACGGATCCTGTCGGGCGGGAGACACATGTCTTATTTGATCGCGTCACCAGACGCTCTGGCAGCGGCGGCGACGGATTTGACCGGCATCGGCTTGGGCCTTCGCGATGCCCATGCCGCGGCGTTCGCCCCGACCACCCGGATACTGGCCGCGGCGCAGGATGAGGTGTCAGCGGCTATTGCGGCGCTGTTCGGTGGCTACGCGCAGGAATATCAGCTGTTGCGTGTCCAGGCGGAGGCATTCCACGCTGACTTTGTGCAGGCATTGCAGGGAGCCGGCGGCGCCTACGCCCAGGCCGAATCAACGGGTGCCGCACAGTTGCAGATCCTGGGCCAGAATGTCGCGAGCTTGATCAACGGCCCCACCGCGGCAGCGACCGGACGTCCGCTGTTCGGCAACGGCGCTGACGGCGCGCCGGGCACCGGCCAGAACGGCGGTGACGGCGGCTGGCTGTTCGGCAACGGCGGCAATGGTGGCTCGGGTGCGTCGGGAGGCAACGGCGGCGCCGGCGGGTCAGCTGCATTCTGGGGGCGCGGTGGCAACGGCGGCGCGGGTGGTGCCGGAGTGACCGGCGGCAACGGAGGCAACGGCGGAGCCGGTGGGGCCAACGGCTGGATCGGCGGCGGTTTAGGCCCGTTCGGGCCCGCGACTGGCGGCGCGGGTGGCGCTGGCGGCGCCGGCGGAGCGGGCGTGGCCGGCGGGCCGGGCGGCAACGGTGGGGCCGGCGGCGCCGGCGGCGCCAACAACCAGCTGCTGTCGCTGTGGGGCGCGGCGGGCGCGGGCGGTGCCGGCGGCGTTGGTGGAGCAGGTGGCGTCGGTGCCGACGGGACGGCCGGCGGGATCGGCTCCGGCGGTGGGCATGGCGGGCTCGGCGGAGCCGGTGGGGTCGGCGGCGCCAACAGCGCATTGTTGGGCGGCACCGCCGGTAGCGGCGGGGCCGGCGCGGCCGGCGGGGCAGGTGGCCATGGCGGTCAAGGCGGCAGCGGCGTGGGCTTCGGCGTGGACGGCGGCGGAGGGGGTAACGGCGGGGTCGGCGGCGATGCCGGTATCGGTGGCGCCGCCGGCGCGACCGCATTCTTGGGAGCCGCAGGTCACGCGGGCGCGGCGGGTGCAGGCGGGACCGGCGGCACCGGTGGCACCGGTGGGGCCGGCGAGGCGGGTTCGACCGGCGGCGGTCACGGCCTCAACGGCGGAGCGGGCGGCAACGGCGGCGCCGGCGGCAACGCCACTGCAGGCGGCATCAACGGCAGCGGCGGCGGCGGAGGCGTCGGCGGTACCGGTGGCAACGGTGGTTCGGGTAGCTCCGGGGTCGGCCTGCATCTGGCCGGTGGGACGGGTGGTGACGCCGGTAATGGCGGCGCCGGCGGCTCCGGGGGACTCACCGGCAGCGGCGGCACCGGGGGCAGCGTGGGGCAATCCGGCACCGGGGGCGTTGGCGGGACCGGCGGCGCCGGCGGCACCGGCGACAACGGGGTCGGCGGCGGCGTCGGCAAGGCTGGGGGCATTGGGGGACACGGCGGCGCCGGCGGCGCCGGGGGCGATGCCGTCGCCGGCGGCACCAACGGGAACGGCGGTACCGGTGGCGTCGGTGGTATCGGTGGCGACGGCGGCGCCGGCGGTTCCGGCGTCGGGTTGGGTCTGGCTGGTGGTAACGGCGCCGAGGGCGGCGCCGGCGGCGCCGCCGGAACCGGCGGACTGGCCGGGAGCGGAGGCACTGGCGGGAATGTGGGAAATACGGGCACCGGCGGTCTGGGTGGCCGGGGAGGTGACGGTGCGGCCGGCGACCACGGAGTCAACGGCACCGGTGGCGGCCCCGCTGGCGCCGGCGGTACTGGCTTGGCCGGTGGACAGGGCGGCAAGGGCGGGGCGGGCGGGGTCAGTGGACTCGGCGGCACCAACGGCAGCGGCGGCGCAGGTGGCAGCGGCGCCGCCGGTGGCAACGGCGGCGACGGCGGCTCCGGGATCGGCCTAGGCCTGGTCGGCGGCGCCGGCGGCAACGGTGGTGCGGGCGGAGACGCTGGGTCCGGTGGACTCGCCGGCGCCGGCGGGACCGGCGGCCTCGACGGAAACGCGGGCAACGGCGGCCTGGGTGGCGACGGCGGCCACGGCGGCACCGGTGACAGCGGTCCCGTCGGCCCCGGCGGCGGCGTCGGCGGCAACGGCTTGGCCGGCGGCGAAGGCGGCAACGGCGGCCATGGCGGCAGCAGCGGAACCGGCGGCACCAACGGCAGCGGCGGCCTAGGCGGCAACGGCGGAGCCGGTGGCGCGGGCGGCGACGGTGGTTCGGGCGTCGGCATCCTCCTGGGCGGTGACGACGGTGGCGCCGGCGGCAACGGCGGTAACGCTGGCGGCGGTGGTCTCATGGGTACCGGCGGGTCCGGTGGCCACGACGGCAACGCCGGCACTGGCGGTCAAGGTGGAAGCGGAGGCAACGGCGGCACCGGCGACAGCGGCGTGCCCGGATCCGCCGGTGTCCCCGGCGGCGACGGTTACGCGGGTGGCCGAGGCGGCAACGGCGGGGACGGCGGCAGCAGTGGTACGGGCGGCACCAACGGTAGCGGCGGCCTCGGCGGCAACGGCGGAGCCGGCGGCGCGGGCGCCAACGGTGGGTCTGGCGTCGGCCTGCAACTGGCCGGTGCCCATGGTGGAAACGGCGGCAACGGCGGAAATGCGGGCGGCGGCGGTTCCGTCGGCAGCGGCGGCAGTGGAGGACACGCCGGCAATGCCGGAGTAGGCGGAGTCGGGGGCAGCGGCGGCA